>CAIJOK010000033.1 GCA_903822205.1 uncultured beta proteobacterium
CAAAATTCTGCTCAGTCACCGCAAAGCCATCTCGGCCAATGACTTGATGACAGCGCTGGAGGTATCACGCTCAACCCTGAAGCGCGATATTGCCAAACTGCGCGATCAACTGCATGTGCCCATTGAATTTAATCATGAACTTAATGCTTACCTATTGGGGCGGAGCGACACCAACAGTGAATTGCCTGGATTATGGTTTAGTCAGGAGGAAATCCTGGCACTGGTCACCATGCAGCGACTGTTATCTCAATTGGAGCCTGGACTGCTGGGTGCCAAATTAAAACCTCTGCAAGACCGCCTGAACCAATTGATGGACCAACACGGCTTAGCCAGTCAGGATGTTGCCAAACGCTACGGCGTGTCACGGGTGACACTTTACAAACATGTTGGGGTGGTAACACCAAATGTACTGTCGGCATGATGACTTGGCATCCATTCTTTTTGATATAAAAATAAGCCATGTACGAAATACAACACTATCTAACGCCTGATGATGGACGGGATTTGTATGTAGATTGGTTGGAAAAGCTGAGAGATACAACAGCCAAAATTGCAGTTGTGCGGCGTGTGAGCCGAATTGAATTGGGTAATTTTGGATACCATAATTTTTGTCGTGATGGCGTGTAGGAGCTTCGCATTGATGTTGGTTCAGATTATAGGGTATATTACGCCATATCAGGAAAAGAAATTGTCTTGCTACTGGGTGGCGGTGACAAACGAATGCAGAGTACGGACATTGACCGTGCTTGTGAATGTTGGCAAATCTGGCAAAAGGAGAATTCCAATGAAGAGTAGATCACACAATGAAGCAATGGCTGATTTGTATCGCAGAGACCCTGAGTTTGCTCGTCAAGTTATTAACGACATTCTTGAAGATGAGCATGGAGACCCGGGCGATTTGCTGATTGTGTTGCGCCAGATGGCGAAGGCATTTGGCGGTGTGCAGGCTGTAGCAGAAAAAGCGGACATAATCAAACACAGATTTATCGCCTGTTGTCATCAGATGAAAATCCTGCTCTCCGTCATTTTTCTGCCATTCTCAAAGCCATGAGAATGCGGTTGTCAGTGCAACCGATGCACACTCAGGCATGACTGGCATGATTGGCATGATTGGCATGATTGGCTTTGACACCCGTTTTTTTGCACGACGTGTTTCTCGATAAATATATGGATCTACCCAAACTTGTCCCCGGCCACCGTTACGCCTTAGAGCGTCCAGTGGGGTCGGCTGATGCCCTGATGCTGGCGCAGTTGGCCCTGGTCAACCAAGCCCGTGGCATGGTCACAGCCATCGTCGCCGCAGATGCCGCAGATGCCCAGCGTCTGGCCGACGAGATGGTGTTTTTTGCACCCACGCTGCGCTGCGTGTTGTTTCCAGACTGGGAAACCCTGCCGTACGATATGTTTTCGCCGCATCAGGATTTGATCAGCGAACGTTTGGCCACGCTCTGGCGCATTAGCCAGCATGACCAAGACACCGGTGCGGACGTGGTGCTGGTCAGTGCCACAACGGCACTCTACCGCTTGGCACCGCCTCGATTTTTGGCAGGCACCACGTTTCATTTCAAGTCCGGGCAGAGACTGGATGCGGCCAAGTTGAAGGCGCAGCTTGCCCTGGCGGGCTACAACCATGTCAGCCAGGTTGTCAGTCCGGGCGAGTACGCCGTGCGCGGCAGCTTGATCGACCTGTACCCCATGGGCAGCCCTGTGCCCTATCGGGTGGATTTGTTTGACGATGAGATCGACAGCATCCGCACGTTTGACCCCGACAGCCAGCGCAGTCTTTACCCCGTACCGCTGGTACGCATCTTGCCCGGGCATGAGTTTCCGATGGACGATGCGGCCCGAACGATGTTTCGCAGCCGGTGGCGCGAGTGGTTTGACACCGACCCCAGCCGCAGCCGCATCTACAAGGACATGGGCAATGGGGTGGCCACCGCCGGCATTGAGTATTACCTGCCCTTGTTTTTTGAAGACACTGCCACGGTCTTTGACTACCTGGGCAGTACCGCCACGGTGGTGTTGCACGGGGATCTTGAGCCTGCCTTTCAGCATTTTTGGCAAGACACCCGGGATCGTTACCGCGTGTTGCAGGGCGACCCCACCCGTCCCCTCCTGCCGCCGGATGCGCTTTTTTTGTCTTCAGAGCAGTTTTACACACGCCTTAAACCCCATCCACAGTTGGCCCTGCGTTTGCCATCTGGTGGTGCTGGGAATGGGAATGGGAATGGGAATGGGAATGGGAATGGGAACGGGACAGATGCCAGCCATCTTTATACCCGTCAGTTTGTGCCTCTTTGTGACCTGACCGCTGTGCGCGGGGCGGACTGTCCCTTGGACAAATTGCAATACCACCTCAGCCACACCCCTCATCGCATTTTGATCCTGGCCGAGAGCGACGGCAGGCGCAGCAGTTTGCTGGACTTTTTGCACGCCAGCCGGATCAGACCCACCACGTTTGATTCGCTGGCCAGTTTTGTGGCCAGCAGAGACAAGGTGGGCATCGCCACTGCGGGTTTAAGCAGCGGCTTTAGCTGGCTTGAGGCAGGCATTGACCTGGTCACCGAGACCGAATTGTTTGCCGTCAGCCCCACAGCCCGTCGTCGCAAAAAACAAGAGCAGGCCAGCGATGTCAATGCGTTGATCAGGGACCTGGCTGAGATCAAAATTGGCGACCCCATCGTGCATCTGGCGCACGGCATTGGCCGCTATCGGGGCCTGATCAACCTGGATTTGGGCAACAAACAGCCTGACAATTCACCCGCTTTGCCCGCCTTGCAAGAGTTTTTGCACCTTGAATACGCCGATCAGGCCACGCTGTATGTGCCTGTCAGCCAATTGCACTTGATCGGTCGCTACACGGGGGTCAGCCCTGAAGATGCCCCTTTGCACAAGCTGGGCAGCGGCCAGTGGGACAAGGCACGTCGCCGCGCCGCAGAGCAAATTCGCGACAGCGCCGCAGAGCTTTTGGACATTTACGCCCGCCGTGCTCTGCGTGAGGGCTTTGCCTTCAGGTACAGCCCCAGTGACTATGAGGGCTTTGCCAGGGACTTTGGGTTTGAAGAAACCGCCGACCAAACCGCCGCCATCCACGCTGTCATTCAGGACATGATCAGCCCACGCCCGATGGACCGGTTGATCTGTGGCGATGTGGGGTTTGGCAAGACCGAAGTGGCCCTGCGTGCCGCCTTCATTGCGGTCATGGGCGGCAAGCAGGTGGCTTTTTTGGCCCCCACCACGCTGCTGGCCGAGCAACACTACCAAACCCTGGTGGACCGATTTGCCAAATGGCCGGTCAAAGTGGCCGAGATGAGCCGCTTCAGGGCCACCAAAGAGATCAATGCCTCGCTCGTGGGCCTGTCAGAGGGGACGATCGACATCGTGGTGGGTACCCACAAGCTGTTGAGCCAGTCCACCCGCTTCAAAGACCTGGGCCTGCTGATCATCGACGAAGAACACCGCTTTGGGGTACGCCATAAAGAGCAGATGAAGGCCTTGCGTGCCGAGGTGGATGTTTTAACCCTGACCGCCACGCCCATTCCACGCACCTTGGGCATGGCGCTGGAGGGCTTGCGCGATTTGAGTGTGATCGCCACCGCACCGCAGCGCCGTTTGGCAATCAAGACCTTTGTCCGCACCGAGGGTCACGGTGTGATCCGCGAGGCTGTTCTGCGTGAGATCAAACGTGGCGGCCAGGTTTATTTTTTGCACAACGAGGTGGATACGATTGAAAACCGGCGCACCCAATTGCAAGAGTTATTGCCTGAGGCCCGCATTGCCGTGGCCCATGGGCAAATGCCCGAGCGCCAGTTAGAGGCCGTGATGCGAGATTTTGTGGCCCAGCGCAGCAATCTGCTGCTGTGCTCGACCATCATCGAGACCGGTATTGACGTGCCGACAGCCAACACCATTTTGATGAGCCGTGCCGACAAGTTTGGCCTGGCGCAATTGCACCAGTTGCGGGGCAGGGTAGGGCGTAGCCACCATCAGGCTTATGCCTATCTGATGGTGCCAGACCTGGACGGTCTGTCCAAACACGCGCAACAGCGGCTGGATGCCATTCAGTCGATGGAAGAGCTGGGCAGCGGGTTTTACTTGGCCATGCACGACCTTGAAATCAGAGGGGCCGGTGAGATTTTGGGCGAAAACCAAAGCGGCAACATGATGGAGATCGGCTTTCAGCTCTACAACGACATGCTGGCACTGGCCGTTCGCAGCCTGCGGGCCGGCACAGAACCCGACCTGCTTGGCCCTTTGACGGTCAGCACCGACATCAACTTGCACACACCGGCCCTGTTGCCTGATGATTACTGTGGCGATGTTCACCTGCGGCTGTCGTTCTACAAAAAGCTGGCCACCGCCACCAACACCGAGCAGATCGACACCCTGATGGAAGAACTGATCGACCGGTTTGGGCTGCTGCCTGAACCAGCGCACACGCTGATCGATGTTCACCGCCTGCGCTGCCTCAGTCTGCCCTACGGTGTACTGCGGATCGATGCCTCGCCGCAATGGAGCATCATCACCTTTAAGCCAGACCCGCCGGTAGCCGCCCAAAAGATCGTGGCACTGGTGCAGCAAAACAAACACATCAAACTGGTGGGCAACGACAAACTGAAAATTGAACGAGACCTGCCGGATGTCAAACATCGGGTACAGATGCTGCGCGATGTGCTGCGCCAGTTGGGGCCACCGGTAGCGCAAGTTAGCAGGGTGGTTTGAACAATGACGACCTATTCAAATTGAGCTTGCGATGAGAGGTCGCGCAATCTCGTCAATACAAATTTATAAGGCTTTGATAGGGGATACCAGCGTCTTGCGATATCGCCTTGAAATACCTTATTGATTCCTCATCGAGGCTAATGGTAATCTGCTTCTTCAGTTGGGCAGCATATGGATTTTATCTTGCAGCAGTAAAGTCGTATTCTTTGCGCATAAGTTAGGAATCACAAATTAGATACGTATAGCAAGCAGGCGAATCATGTAAATCCATGACTTACAGCAAAACATACGTATTAAACTTATGGTTAGTAACTTATGCAACCTTTCATGGGTAGGACTTCGATGCTTGAGTACTTGCCTTTCGTACCGAGATGATTCGTATGACGTTGCCTACCCGATTAGGCGGTCAAAGCAACTTCAATAAATTGGCTTTTTGATGCGGGCAACGGAATTGGTTGACCTTCGAATCGCAAGTCTTCCAAGTGAAATTGAATAGCCTCTTGAATAAGGCTGACAACTGCATTTTCAGTTTCGCCAACGGCGACACAGCCCGGAAGGTCTGGAACGAAAGAACCGTAACTTGTCTCACCTTTTTCAACTACTACCGTATATCGCATGATCACTCCTTTAAGCCAGCTTGCTTGAGTACACTGTTCAAGGTTCCGGGTGGCACGTCAATGCTGAGTTTTCCGGCAATAGTAATGGTTCCTGATTTACTTGGATGGTGAAATTGCCGATGACTGCCACGCTGGCATACCAAGAACCATCTGTCCTTCTCAATAACCCGTATCAATTCCGAAACTTTCATGCGGCAAATTCTACGCCCTGCCCACGAAAACGCCTAATCGAGATAGGAAGAAGCCTCACGCCCCCTCCCACCGTCATGGACAGGGTTATCCAGCAGGCCATAGCCCAAGTGCTCACGCCGATATTCGACCCGACCTTCTCGGAATCGAGTTTCGGCTTTCGACCAGGCCGCAATGCACACCAGGCGATCAGACAGGTGCAAGCGACTGTCAAGGACGGCAGAAACATCGCAGTGGATATTGATCTGGCCAAGTTCTTCGACACCGTCAACCATGACGTGCCGATGAACTTGCTGGGGCGAACCGACTTGTTGAACCGCCCACTGCAGACCCGCACGGTGGGTGGTGTGGGGGGGCGACGGTTAGAAGCCGTTGCCTACCCGATTAGGCGCGGAATTCAACACCATACTTGCCAAGAAAGGTAACGATCTTGAAATACAGACTGGTAATACTATGTGCTTGTATTGAGTGCGTCAGTGGCATATTTACCGAAAAAGGATGCGGTGGAACAAAGGTCATTTCAAGAGAAACCGGCAGCTTCCCACCATCCTTTATTTTCAGAATGCACGAATACTTAACCCAATCGTTTGCTCGCGGCACAACACCTGAGATTATTTCATTTGCTTCAAATATCACTTTATACGGTGGCATATTTTAATGTTTTCCGTCAGTGACGCGACGAGCGCATAACGTCTGAATTCAGCGGTGAGCGAAGCGAATCCGCTGGAGCGCAGTGTGTGCGCCCAGCATGGGCGCGAACTTAGGGGGTGAAAGTCCCCTGTGGGAGAACCGAATTGGACTCATAGTGCGCAATCTTAACCACTAGCCGACGGCAAGGGCTGCACCGCGAGGGGTGGTCTGGAGGAAGCCCGAGTGCAAATGTGCGAGACGACGGACAGAAACCGCATAGAAGGCCCAGAGTGCCGAGGCGAGCTGCCCGCTGCGTGTCGAAGAAATTGGCAGCACCGTCATCCAAGAACACAGCGCGACTTGCAGCAATGCAGGCCGTGATGGTGCAGAAGTCAGCAGCGGCCATAGTAGATGTTCAGGAGTCAGGGCATCGAAGGGCCAAACAACGAGACACAAGGAGCAGACGTGAAGACCTCGACCCCATCAATCAAGCCCGACCGGGTCAGATGCAAGCGGCGGCCAACACGCACCGAGCCTTGAAACAAGACGAAGACAAAGTGAATAAAGAACTGCTTGAAGACGTGCTGACCAGCGACAACCTGGCGCAGGCATGGAAACGGATGAAGGCCAACAAAGGCGCGCCGGGCATTGACGGCATGACCATTGAAGACTTTCCCACCTATGCACGCGCACACTGGCCAGCCGTGCGACAGCAAATCAGAGAAGGGCGATACCAGCCGCAGGCCGTGCGCAGGGTTGAAATACCCAAGCACGGCGGCGGCAAACGCCTGCTGGGCATCCCCACCGTCATGGACAGGGTCATCCAGCAGGCCATAGCCCAAGTGCTCACGCCGATATTCGACCCGACTTTCTCGGGATCGAGCTTCGGCTTTCGACCAGGCCGCAATGCACACCAGGCGATCAGGCAGGTGCAAGCGACCGTCAAGGACGGCAGAAACATCGCAGTGGATATTGATCTGGCCAAGTTCTTCGACACTGTCAACCATGACGTGCTGATGAACTTGCTGGGGCGAGCCATTGCCGACAAGCGTCTGCTGCGCCTGATAGGGCGCTACTTGCGCGCTGGGGTGTTGGTCGGTGAGCATATTGAACCCAGCGAGGTGGGCACCCCACAGGGTGGGCCACTCTCGCCACTGTTGGCAAATATCCTGCTGCACCAACTCGACCTTGAGTTGGAAAAGCGGGGACACCGCTTTGCACGCTACGCCGATGACCTGATCATTCTGGTCAAGAGCCTACACGCTGCACAGAGGGTGATGCAATCCATCACGCGGTATCTGGAAACCGTCCTCAAACTCAAGGTCAATCTTGCCAAAAGCAAGGTGGCACCCATGAGCGAATGCGCCTTTTTGGGCTTCACGATCAAGGGCAAGAAAATACGCTGGACTGAAAAAAAACTGGCGGACTTCAAGCACCGCGTCAAGGAGCTGACAGGCCGGAGCTGGGGCGTTTCCATGGAATACCGGCTGAAGAAACTGGGGCAATACTTGCGAGGATGGACGGCGTACTTTGGCATCAGCCAGTATTACCGCCCAGTCCCCGAACTGGATGAGTGGATCAGACGGCGTATCCGTATGTGCTACTGGAAACAGTGGCGCTGGCCACGCACGAAGATCAAGAACTTACTGGCATTGGGCATCAGCCTGAAGTCGGCAATTCAGCACGGTGTCAGCAGCAACAGCTACTGGCAGATGTCCAGAACCCCGGTGATCAACCAAGCCATTTCCAACGCGTGGCTAGGGGAGCAGGGTTTGCTCAGTGTGAAAGACCTGTGGTGCAAGGCACAAGGTTCAGACAACCTGATCTCTATCCGGCCTGCTTGATTTGATGTTTATCAAAAAATACATCTAAATCAATGTCAAGGGGCGATATTTTGAAAAGTTTGATCGCTGGCATCTTCATAGCAGCGGATTTTGCAAAGATACCGTTTTGCAAAATTCAGACGTTTCTGAAGTGCTATCGAATCTTCACTACTCTCAGAATCATCATCTTCAGTATCTGGTTTCTTTTTGG
>CAIJOK010000034.1 GCA_903822205.1 uncultured beta proteobacterium
AGGCATTTTGGCAAGGGCCGCTGTAGAGGGCAAACTGGCTACCCGTGCGGATGCGTCCAAGCACAAAGGCGATTTTCAAAAGGTTGTATCAGGTGTCAATGACACACTGGATGCCGTGATTGGGCCACTCAATGTTGCCGCCAAATACGTTGATGACATTTCACGTGGGGCTATTCCGGCCAAAATCACCGACACCTACAACGGTGACTTCAACACGCTTAAAAACAATCTGAATACCTGCATTGATGCCGTGAATGCACTGGTGGCTGACGCAGTGATGCTGGCTAAAGCTGCGGTCGATGGCAAATTGGCAACGCGTGCGGAGGCTTCCAGACACCAAGGCGATTTTCAAAAAATTGTGGCTGGTGTCAATCACACGCTGGATGCCGTGATCGGGCCTTTGAACGTCGCAGCGGACTACGTTGCCAAAATTTCAATCGGTGACATCCCGCCAGTCATCACGGATAACTACAACGGCGACTTCAACACCATCAAGAACAACCTGAACACTTGTATTCAGGCGACCAACCAGCAAGCCGCCGCCGCAAAGGGTATTTCTGTGGGTGATCTGACCGCTGTGGTCAAAGTTCGGTCTGAAAACGATGTCATGGCCAAATCCCTGATCGATGTCATTAAGGCCGTCAATGCGTTGGTGGCCGATGCCAATCTGCTGTCAAGGGCTGCCGTAGATGGCGAACTGACGGTTCGTGCCGATGCCACCAGACACCAAGGCGACTTTCGCAAGGTGGTGGAAGGTTTGAATGCCGTGATGGTCGGTATGAACTTGCCGGTTCAAGAGTTGCGAGAAGTGTTGGGCGCACTGGAGGGTGGGGATCTGACTTTGTCCATGAAACGCAGCTATGCCGGCACCTGGGACGAACTCAAGTCCGCCGTCAACAACATGCTGCAAAAACTGACATCCGTGGTCACCGAGGTTAACAGCGGTGCCCAGGCTCTTTCCAGTGCATCTGAACAGGTCAGCGCCACCGCCCAGTCCCTCAGCCAAGCCGCCAGCGAACAGGCAGCGGGGGTTGAAGAAACCAGCGCCAGTATCGAGCAGATGACCAGCAGCATCGCTCAAAACACCGAGAACGCCAAGATCACCGATGGCATGGCCAGCAAGGCCGCTAAAGATGCTGCCGACGGTGGTCAGGCTGTCGAGGCCACGGTCACGGCCATGAAGCAGATTGCCCAAAAGATCGGCATCATCGACGACATTGCTGCGCAGACCAACCTGTTGGCCCTGAACGCCGCTATCGAAGCTGCCCGCGCTGGTGAACATGGCAAGGGCTTTGCAGTGGTGGCCGCCGAGGTTCGCAAGCTGGCAGAACGTAGCCAAGTCGCAGCCCAGGAGATCGGTGAAGTGGCCAGCAGCAGCGTGGGTCTGGCCGAAAAAGCAGGCAAATTGTTGAACGAGATCGTTCCCAACATTCGCAAAACATCTGACTTGGTGCAAGAGATCACGGCTGCATCCACTGAGCAGTCCAGTGGCGTGGGCCAGATCAACGCCGCCGTCGGCCAGTTAAACAAAACCACTCAGCAAAATGCATCCAGTTCGGAGCAACTGGCCGCTACGTCTGAAGAGATGAGCGGTCAGGCTGAGCAGTTACAAAAAACCATGTCGTTTTTCAAACTGGACGGGACAGCACCTGGCAGACCTGCGCAGCATCAGGTTCACAAAAGCACTGCCAGCGGCAAAGGTCACAAGCATGCCTCTGTATCGCAGTCTGCCCTGCCATCGCCGTCATACGCCCACTCAGCGGCTGATGACCTGGACGAAGACAAGTTCACCAAGTTTTGACAGGGGAACACCATGAACGCATTGGTCAAAGCTGACAAACAGGCATCACGACACCCCTTGGCGGTGCAAACTGGCGTTGAGGAGAAGCAGTACCTTACCTTTATGCTGGGCGGTGAGATGTTCTCCATCAGCATTCTCTGCATCAAAGAAATCATCTGGTACGCTAACCTGACTGAAGTCCCGATGATGCCTGCTTGCATCAGGGGGGTTATCAACCTGCGCGGTGCGGTGGTGCCTGTGATGGACTTGTCCAACCGCTTTGGCAAGCCCTCGACTCCTGTGGTCAAGAGCACCTGCATCGTGATCATCGAAGTGGAGACCCAAAATGAGGGCGAGCACCAGAATATGGGCGTGGTGGTTGATTCTGTTCAGGCCGTGCTTGAGATTCCAACCAGCGAGATCGAGCCTGCCCCCAGTTTTGGTACCAAAATCAGGTCTGACTTTATCGAGGGCATTGCCAAGGTGAATGGCAAATTTGTCATCTTGCTCAACGTCAATCGTGTGCTGTCCACAGAAGAGATCAGCCAAATGGGCCAGGCTGCATCGTCTTCTGAACTGTCAGCGGTGTAGATCGTCCTCAGACTTTTGTTGTGCCGATTTGGCCGTGCCTTTCGGACTGTCCCCTCACCGCGCCTGACAGGGGCAGTTTTGCTTCGGTAAGTTACTGACCATAAGTTCTATACGTATGTTTTGCTGTAAGTAAGTGATTGATTGATTGATTGATTGATTGATTGATTGATTGATTGATTGATTGATTGATTGATTGATTGATTTATATGATGCGTCAGTTTGCTATACGTATCTAATTTGTGATTCGTAACTTATTGTCTTTGTCTCTATTAATAGTGTGTTGGGTGGTGGTTATAACTTTTTTACAAAGGGGTTTTCGGTATGTTTGCAAATATGAAAATTGGTCTGCGTTTGACTTTGGGTTTCGTCATCGTGCTGTCCTTGATGGCCGCGTTGGCTGTAGTGGGCATCAACGGCATGAGCAGTGTGCAGGGGCGGCTTGATGAGATCGTCAAGGACAACATGGTCAAAATCAGGCTTAATTCAGATATGTCTGAGGCTGTTCATATTGCAGTACGCATTACCCGCACCATGATTTTGCTGGATGATCCCACCGCCATCGCCACCGAAAAGAGAAAACTGGATCTTGCCCGTCAAAGGTACAACGAATCCTGGGACGCTTTGGACAAGCTGCCCGCCAGCGACAAGGGCCGTGCTGCTCGCGCCAAGATCAAGGCTTCTGCCATCGAGTCCCGTGCGGGCACTGACAAAGTGATCGATCTGGCATCAATCAACAAAGATGCCGAGGCCGTCAAGATCTTGTTAGAAGAGGCTGCGCCCGCAGCACAAAAGTGGCAGGATGCCATCGATGAAAACATAGCATTGCAGGATGAGGGTACCAAGAACGATTACGCATACGCCCAATCTGCCTACGAATCAGCCTATCGTTTGACACTGACCCTGGCTTTGGCTGCGATTGCCTTGGGTGTCTTGTTGGCTTGGTTTCTAACCCGCAGTGTGACGGCTCCCGTCAACGAAGCCTTGAGTGTCGTCAATCGTCTGGCAGACGGTGATCTGACGGTGCGCATTGCCAATGTTTCCAGAGACGAGACTGGCCAAATGTTGCAGGCTATGAACACCATGATCGGCAAGCTGACCCAGGTGGTGACTGATGTGAACAGCGGTGCCCAGGCCCTTGCCAGTGCGGCTGAAGAGGTTAGCGCAACCGCCCAATCTTTAAGCCAGGCCGCCAGTGAACAGGCCGCCGGTGTGGAGGAAACCAGCGCCAGCATCGAGCAGATGACCAGCAGCATTGCACAGAATACCGAAAACGCGAAGATCACCGACGGTATGGCCAGCAAGGCTGCCAAGGATGCTGTGGATGGTGGTGAGGCTGTTGATGCCACGGTATCGGCCATGAAGCAGATCGCCAAAAAAATCGGCATCATCGATGACATTGCTGCGCAGACCAACCTTTTAGCTTTGAATGCCGCCATCGAGGCTGCCCGCGCTGGTGAACATGGCAAGGGCTTTGCCGTGGTGGCCGCCGAGGTTCGCAAACTGGCCGAGCGCAGCCAGGTTGCTGCACAAGAAATCGGCGAAGTTGCCAGCAGCAGCGTGGAACTGGCCGAAAAGGCTGGACGTCTTTTGTCCGAGATCGTTCCCAACATCCGCAAGACATCCGACTTGGTTCAAGAGATCACGGCAGCATCCACCGAGCAATCGAGCGGTGTCGGCCAGATCAACGCCGCAGTGGGGCAATTGAATCAGACCACACAGCAAAATGCTTCCAGTTCAGAGGAACTTGCCGCTACCTCCGAAGAGATGAGCAGCCAGGCCGAGCAATTGCAACAAACCATGACTTATTTCAAATTGAATGAAAGCAGTCATACGCCACGCGCTTCCGCCGCCCATCTGCATCAGCGCAGCAGTGCGAAAAAACCATTGGCAGGCAGACAATCTAGCCTTTCAAAGGCCTCGCAGCCCGCACAACACGCAGATGCGGACTTGGATGAAACTCAGTTCAGCAAGTTTTAACGGGCTTGGCCATGAACGCACTGGTCAAATCTACCCATCAGGCCTTGGCCATCAAAACAGGCTCTAAAGCAGTGACGCAAATAGCCGCCGAAGAAAAGCAATACCTGACCTTTATGCTGGGTAACGAAATGTTTTCCATCGGCATCCTTTGTATCAAGGAAATTATTTGGTACGCCGATCTGACCGAAGTCCCCATGATGCCATTGTGTATCAGGGGAGTGATCAATCTACGCGGTGCAGTGGTTCCGGTCATGGATCTGTCTAACCGATTTGGCAAGCCATCCACCCCTGTCACCAAAAGTACCTGCATTGTGATCCTTGAGGTTGAAACGCAAACGGAGGGCGAACATCAAAATATGGGCGTGGTGGTTGATTCGGTCCAGGAGGTGCTTGAGATTCCAGTCTCCGAGATTGAACCGGCCCCCAATTTTGGAACCCAAATACGCTCGGAGTTGATTGAGGGAATCGCCAAGGTCAATGGCAAGTTTGTAATTCTGCTCAATGTCAATCGCGTTTTGTCCAGTGAAGAGTTGGGACAAATAGGGCAGGTGGCGGCCATGGCGGACATGGCGGACATGGGCGCGTGATTGTTACCGCCATTGTTTTAGGATCTCATGAAGCAGATACAGAGCACCTGGGTGGTGGTCTGTTTTGACACTTTTATGGGCCAGGGGCTTTTTTTTCAACTCTCAAAGGACCATCATGTTTAAGAATCTTTCCATCAAATGGAAATTGGCCATATTGGTCGTCGTCATGCTGCTGGCACTGGCCGCCGTTGGCGTGGCCGGGTACAGCGGAATACGCCAGGTGGGGGGGGCCATGACCGAGATCGGTACCAACCGATTGCCATCCATTCAGGGGCTGATGATGGCCAGTGAGGGACAAACAGCGGTCAAGTCAGCCACTCTGGCCACGGCCATTTATGAGAATGACTACGCTGCAGCCAAAGAATTTCAGGGGGTTTTGGCCTTGCGTCAAAAGGCTTGGGCCAATATTGATGCCGGTTTCAAAATCTATGAACCCCTGCCACAAACCAAAGAAGAGGCCGTGCTCTGGAAGTCCTTTGAAGCAGACTGGGCTGAGTGGAAGCGTTCAGATGACCAATTGGGCAGCACCATCACGGCACTGGCCAACAATATGGGCGAGGCCGGTCAAAAGGCTTTGTACTTGACTTTTTACAAGCAGTTTCTGAGTTCCCGCCCTTTGTTTAATAAGGCCGAGGCCAGTTTGAACAAAGTTGTTGAACTCAATAACACAGTTGCTGACGAGAGCGTCAAGGATGGCACTGCCGCCATTGCCGCAGCGCAGAGCAATATGCTGCTGATCGCCCTGTTGTCTCTGGTGGCATCGATAGCCTTGGCCACTTACATCACCTTGGCCATCATTGGCCCGTTGCAACATGCTGTGGCCGTCACAAACCGTTTGTCCGAAGGCGATTTGACCGTCACGATCGATGCGCCGTCCCAAGACGAGACAGGCCAGGTTTTGCGGGCCATGCACCACATGATCGGCAAATTGGCCCAAGTGGTGACGGATGTCAATGGCGGTGCCCAGGCCCTGGCAGGCGCTTCCGAAGAGGTCAGTGCAACCGCCCAGTCTTTGTCACAGGCCGCCAGTGAACAGGCTGCAGGCGTTGAGGAAACCAGCGCCAGCATTGAGCAGATGACCAGCAGCATTGCCCAAAACACTGAGAACGCCAAGATCACCGACGGTATGGCCAGCAAGGCAGCCAAAGATGCCGTTGATGGCGGTGAGGCTGTGGATGCCACGGTGGCGGCCATGAAGCAAATCGCCAAAAAAATCGGCATCATCGATGACATAGCGGCGCAGACTAATTTGCTGGCACTCAATGCGGCCATCGAGGCTGCCCGTGCGGGAGAACACGGCAAGGGCTTTGCTGTGGTTGCCGCAGAGGTTCGCAAGTTGGCTGAACGCAGCCAGGTGGCAGCGCAAGAGATCGGCGCGGTGGCGATCAGCAGCGTTGAACTGGCTGAAAAAGCCGGCAAGCTTTTGTCCGAGATCGTCCCTAATATCCGAAAAACATCTGACCTCGTACAAGAGATCACGGCAGCGTCCACCGAGCAGTCGAGCGGTGTTGGCCAAATCAACGCCGCCGTGGGGCAATTGAATCAGACGACACAGCAAAATGCCAGCAGCTCTGAGGAACTGGCCGCCACATCCGAGGAAATGAGCAGCCAAGCCGCGCAATTGCAGCAGACGATGTCGTTTTTTAAGATCGACAGCTCAGGTCATACCAGCAGTCGAACCTTCGCCCTGCACAAGAGCAGTGCCAGCAGCAAAAAGCCTGCCGTTTTCAAGTCCGTTGCCAATGCCCATGCCGTCGCCAAACCAGGCGGCGATCGGCTAACAGCCCAGTCAGTCCCGCAGTCAGGTCGTGATTTGGACGAGTCCAAGTTCACCAAGTTTTGATAAGGTTATGAACCCTCGACGCAAAGGATTCTGGGGTTATGAGGGCTATAGGGGCTATAGGGGCTATTGGGGCTATTGGGATTTTGATTTAGGCGTATCAGTGCCCATGGTTTCGCCAACGGGTATCGTCGTGCTGGTTCGATTCTCGCTCGGCAAGTTTCAATATTTCAAACCATGAGCATCAGACCCATTACGGACGCAGAATTTACCCAGTTTCAGCGTTTTATTTTTGATGCAGCCGGCATTTCGATGGCCGATGCCAAAAAGGCACTGGTCACAGGGCGCTTGACCAAGCGTCTGGCCGCGCACCAGTTGCAGAGTTTTGGAGACTATTTCAAGCTTTTATCATCTGGTGACCATCCTGACGAAGTGCAGATGGCGATCGATTTATTAACCACCAACGAAACCTATTTTTTTAGGGAAATTAAACATTTTGAGTTTTTGCGCGCCCAGGCTATTGAGGCACGCAACCAATCTCGTCCTTTTAGGGTTTGGAGTGCTGCAAGTTCAAGCGGTGAAGAGGCCTATAGCATGGCCATGGTGCTTGAGGACTGTATGCAAACTACACCGTGGGATATTTTGGGCACCGACATCAGCACCCGTGTACTGGACGGTGCCCGGCGTGCTTTGTATTCGATGGAGCGAGGTAGGCATATTCCGACAGACTATTTACGCCGTTATTGCCGTAAAGGGGCTGGCCAGTATGAAGGTATGTTGCTTGTCAATAGGCAACTTCGCAGTAAGGTCGCGTTTGCCCAGGTTAATCTAAATATGCCATTGCCAGCGCTTGGTCAGTTTGACATTGTATTCTTGCGCAACGTGATGATTTACTTTAACCATGAAACAAAACGGCAGGTGGTGGCGCGGGTCATTTCAACTCTACGGCCCGGTGGTCATTTTTGTATCGGCCATTCTGAAAGTTTGAACGATATCACCCAGGCTGTGCAGATGGTGGCCCCTTCAATTTATAAAAAACCTGCGTGACATGGCGCGACTGAATCATCTGCTGGATATTTTTTTGCAACCTGGTGAGCTGTTTGTGGCCGATGCGGGTTACCAGATTCGCACCATTTTGGGGTCTTGCGTTTCGATCACCCTGTGGCATCCTGATACCTGTTTGGGTGGTATGTCGCATTTTCTGCTTCCGACGCGTGGCAGCGTGGTTCCCATTAGGGACTTGGATGGTCGTTATGGTGACGAGGCTTTGCAGTTGATGCTGGCTGACCTCCATGCGCACGGTGTGTCACCAGGCAGGTGTCAGGCCAAAATTTTTGGGGGTGGCAATATGTTTCCGGGCCATGATCGGGCGGGCAAAATTAATGTCGGTCAGCGCAACGGTGAAGCAGCCCGTGAGTTATTGCGTAAACAGGGTATCCCCTTGCTGTCCGAGAGTTTGTTTGGACATGGACATCGGCAAATTATTTTTGACCTGAGCAAGGGTGATGTCTGGGCACGCCAGGTGCGTCCCTCCAAGTTAGAGCTGGATATTGAGAAAAACCAAGGAAAATCATTGTGAGTCGCATCAAAGTCATGGTCGTGGACGACTCGGCGGTCGTGCGCCAGGTGGTGACGGGTCTGTTGGCTGAAGACCCTGACATAGAGGTGATTGCCGCAGTATCGGACCCCATTTTGGCAATGGTTCGCATGAAGGCCAAATGGCCGGACGTGATCGTGCTGGACATCGAAATGCCACGCATGGACGGCATCACATTCCTGAAGAAAATCATGGCCGAGCGCCCCACACCTGTGGTGATCTGTAGCACCTTGGCCGAGGCTGGCGCTCAGACTTCGATGATGGCGCTGGCAGCAGGTGCGGTGGCCGTCATCACCAAGCCCAAGGTGGGACTCAAACAATTTCTCGAAGATGCCTCTGACGACTTGGTATCTACAGTCAAAGAGGCCGCCCGGGCCAACGTCAAGGCACTGCACGTTGAGGCCAAACATACCGCCGATGTGATCATGCCCGCGATGGACAAGCACATGACGCAGATTCAGACCACTGAACGCGTGGTGGCGCTGGGTACATCCACCGGAGGCACTCAGGCACTTGAGCTGGTGCTGACCGGTTTGCCGCGTGTCACGCCCGGGATTGTCATTGTGCAGCACATGCCTGAAAAATTTACCGCAGCCTTTGCCGAACGTCTGAATAATCTGTGCCAGATCGAGGTCAAAGAGGCCCAAAATAACGACAGGGTGATCAACAGTCGCGCTTTGATTGCACCTGGTGGCAAGCATATGCTGTTACGTCGAACCGGTTCTCAGTATTACGTTGAGGTCATGGACGGGCCCTTGGTCAATCGGCATCGCCCGTCGGTGGATGTGTTGTTTAGGTCGGTGGCCAAATGCGCCGGGGCCAATGCCTTGGGCGTGATCATGACCGGTATGGGTGACGATGGCGCGGCGGGATTGCTTGAGATGCGCCATGCCGGTGCCAAAACAGTCGCTCAGGATGAGGCAAGCTGTGTGGTTTATGGCATGCCCAAAGAGGCTGTCAAACGCGGCGGCGTTGAGAAAACCGTAACCCTGAACGCCATAGGCGCAGAGATCATGCAGCAGCTCTCTGGCGTGATGGTTAGGTAACCGTTCATCTATTACCTACGCAAAGCTACCCATAGCTACCCATAGGTCAAACCATAAGATGCACACGATAGGATGCGCTGAGAAACGAAGCGCATCGTTCGCGTGACTCGATTGGTCCGCATCCTTTGTCGGCACATCCTATGCGGACTGATTGTGTTTGTGCGAACTGGAACACAAGTTGAACTGTTTGGTTAGTGTCTACACTTTGCGCAACACGTTTGGTACGACGGGCGTGATGTAAAGTGGCGACGTTTTGGTTGTCCAGCCAATGACTCACATGCAGCGGTATATAACATTCATCACACCAGGCTACCCAAAGAATCCAACGGGCTGGACGTGCCGCCAGCCGCTACCTTGAGCACATGTGTGTAAATCATTGTGGTGCTCACATCCGAGTGACCCAGCAACTCCTGCACGGTACGAATGTCGGTTCCAGCTTGCAGCAAATGGGTGGCAAATGAATGGCGCAAGGTGTGTGGTGTTGCCAATTTAAAAATCAGAGCGGCCTGAACCGCCCGCTTGAAAGCACGCTGAAAAGTCTGGTCATAGGCGTGATGCCTGCGCACTGTTTGGCTGCGTGGGTCGGTCGAGACAGTAGCCTGCGCAAACACCCAGTGCCAACTCCAGGTTTGACCCGCCTTGGGATATTTGGCATCCAGGGCATACGGCATTTCTACACCGGGCAATTGAGCCGATCGGTCTTGTGCCCACAGGGCGTGGCTTTGGGCAAACTGGTCTTTAAGCGCCGGTATCAAGCTCTGCGGCAGCATCACCACCCGGTCTTTGCCGCCCTTGCCATCGCGCACGATGATGACTTTGCGGTCAAAGTCAACGTCTTTTACCCGCAGTTGCAAGCCCTCCATCAAGCGCATGCCGCAGCCGTAGAGCAGCGAGGCCAGCAATTTGTGTTGCCCATCGAGTTTGCCCAGCACCGACTGAACCTCGGCGCGAGTCAAAACCACGGGTATTCGTTTTTTGGGTACAGGTCGCGCCAAGTCATCCATCCACGGCACTTCGATGCCCAGTACTTTTTGATACAGAAAGAGCAAGGCACTCAACGCCTGCCGATGGGTCGAAACGGACACCTTGCGCTGTGTGGCCAAATAAGACAAAAACGCTTCAATCTCGGCTTGTCCCATGTTGCGAGGATGCTGAAGGCCGTGAAACCGGATGAAGTTTTTGACCCAATAGACGTAAGCCTCTTCGGTTCTTAGGCTATAGTGCAGGTAGCGGATTTGTTCACG
>CAIJOK010000035.1 GCA_903822205.1 uncultured beta proteobacterium
ACAGCAGCACTACGAAGAACAGCAGCTTGCACGCAGTGTGGCTGCACTCAAACGTCGGGCCACAACACTGGGCTTTGTGCTTACACCAGTGGCAGCAGGAGCCTGAAAATCTGGGACAGTGAGTTTTGTTTCTTGTGAGCTTGACCCCTCGGTCGTGCGCCTGATGGTAGGGTCTGGCTCCCTTAAAACTGGGCAAAAAGGAATGATGGATGTTGATGGCACGGCCCGCCAGACTGCTGCAAAGCGCGTTGCTCAAAATTTGCATGTAACGCGCCAAAATAACCAATTCGGCGGCCTCGTTCTGGATCACGGCCAACTGTTGCTGTTCTACCGATTCCCGTGTGTCTGTTGTCACAGGCAGGTGATAAAACGGCACGTGATAGTCCCGCGCCAGTTGCTCAAAAGTACGGTGGTTGGAGATGATGGCCCGAATGTCCAGCCAAAGCAGACCGCTTTTCCAACGAAACAACAGGTCGTTCAGGCAGTGGCCTTCTTTGCTAACCAAAATGATGGTGCGCATCGGCTGTGCCCTGGCGTGCAGATGCCACTGCATGGCGTAGGGCGTAGCAAAGACTGCCAGTTTGGACTGCAAGGTGTCAAAGTCAAAACTGGCGCAGGCAAACTGCACCCGCATAAAAAACAGTCCGGTATCCGGGTCGTTGTACTGGGCGGCCTCCTCGATGTTGCCCAGGTGTTCCAGCAAAAAGCCTGACACCGCATAAACCAAGCCTAAACGGTCAGGGCACGACAAGGTAAGAACATAGACGGGATTCATGGATGTGTGGGCAAATAAGACGAATTTTGACGAACTCTCACTGCTGATAACCGATTTGGAATCCTGGCCAGCAGGCTGTCAAAATTGAACGTGTAGCCCATTGATTCAATAGCATGGGAGCGATTGAATTCATCATACATTTGGTAAAAAATCAGGGTGTTTTATGGCTTGTTTACCCAAAATCCCATCCATGACCCAAGTATCTTGTTGTTCGCCGTGAAATCGAGATAACCCTGACTGGCAATATAGTCAGTGAGCGCGGTTCCGCTCTGTGCTGCCAGACCGGGGGAATAAAAATACCATTTACTTTGCAGATTATCCCAAGCCCATAATGTAGTCAGATTGACCGGCACAACCCCTGCGGCGGGGGGTGACGCACCGATATCCAGATTAAATTCGCCAGGCGTTCTGGGGGGGCAAATGGCGATGAGGTTCCATCCCTGCTTTAACGCGCCGGGTTTGCCTGCTTGAAACGATGTCGAAGATATTTCTCCGCCAGAGTACCATGAGAGAAAGAAGGCCTGACTTGCATTAACCCAGAAACCCTCACCCGGATTGATCGCACTCAGAACCTCATACCCCTGGCTGGCGGCGTAATCAGCCAGAACGGTTCCGCCCTGTGCGTCGAGCGATGGCGCATAAAACGCCCAGCGGCTGGTGTCACGCACCCACTTCCACACTGTCGTGACTCTCGTCGGTGCGGCGAAGCTGCTCATGTGCAAGGTCCCACCCTGACCTGTACCGACCAGGCTCCACCCGCTTGCAATCGGCATCCCTGTGTCGTGAATCGTCGTGGTCGTCGTGCTGGCGACTGTGACGGTCATCGTTTGTGCAACGGCCAGCGACGGATTGCCAACGAGAAACAATAATGCCATGAACGAAACCAAAATGCGGCTCGTACTGAATAACACTTGTTGAAAACTGCCAGACATGGCAATAATCGCAATGATCAAAGCTGAAACGTACTGAGTAACTCTCATAACATTCTCCTGATGATGAAACTGGCTAATAAAAAGATGGGTAGGGATAACATGAGCCAAACCACGTCACCCGCATCGGTGACATACGTGTATTTTGCCATTACAGTTTCTCTTGGCCCACGGGCTTGCCAAAATCGAATTCAGTGTGCATGTTGTCAAGGGTAATGTCTTGCACCAAGGCATCCAGGCTGTACTCTGTCTTTTCAAAAGGCTCAATCAATATCCGCCCGCGTGAAACGATCAGATTCACCTTTTGCTCCAACTGGTATCCCGCTTCTTTTAACGCTGCTGCGGGCAAGCGTAACGCCGGGCTGTTACCCCATTTATGAATGACGGCTTCCATGAAATTCCTTTCTATAAAATTTATACATTGTGGATACAGATCATAGCAAGTTCAGCACGGCGGTCCCTGACGTTGAAAGCTCTTGGGCACGTTGAAACCAAATTTGCCTATACTTGCACCACTTTAAGTACAAATACAAAGGTGAAACCAATGCGAATCGTTACCTATTCCCAAGCCCGTAGTTCATTGAAATCGGTACTTGATGCAGTGCATGATGATGCTGACGTGACGGTCATCAGCAGACGTGACGGTGCGGACGCTGTGGTCATGTCCCTTGACCACTATCAGAGCATCATGGAAACCATGCACCTGCTATCAACCCCGGCGAACGCCGCGCACCTTGCGAAGTCCATCGCTCAACACAAAGCTGGCCAGGCTACCCGGCGTGAGCTGGCACAGGTTTGATGTATGGCGCGGTCCATTCGGTTTACCCCGGCAGCATGGGACGACTACACCTATTGGCAAGGGCAGGACAAAAAGACATTGAAGCGCATCAATACGCTGATCGAAGCGGCAGCGCGTGAACCGTTTACAGGCATTGGTAAACCAGAGCCACTCTTGGGCAACATGGCCGGGTACTGGTCAAGGCGCATTGATGAAGCGCATCGACTGGTGTATGCCACGGATGATGCCGATATTGACGTGATCGCGTGTCGTGGGCATTACGACGATTGACATTTTTTGACCACGCCTGTCTAAGTTAGTGACCATGTACATGCCAGTCAAAGCATCACCCGCCTGAAGTCGCCGAGAATTTTGGCCAGATAGACCATAAACCGTGCGGCAGCGGCCCCGTCGATCACGCGGTGGTCAAAGGTGAGCGATAACGGCAGCATCAGCCGTGGCGCAAAACCCTTGCCGTCCCAGACAGGCTGGGTGGTGGCGCGGCACACCCCCAAAATGGCCACCTCGGGCGCGTTGATGATGGGCGTGAAATAGCGCCCCCCAATGCCGCCCAGACTGGTAACGGTGAAGTTACCACCGCTCAAATCTGACGGGCCG
>CAIJOK010000036.1 GCA_903822205.1 uncultured beta proteobacterium
CAACCAAGACCACTTGGCGCGCTTTGTCGTCGAAATCGTTGATGGTCTGGATCTCTCCAAACTCATCAATCAATACGCAGGACGAGGCTCCCAAGCATATAACCCCGCAACCCTGCTGGCTCTGATTGTTTATGGCTATGCCACAGGGGTGTTTTCCAGTCGCAAGCTTGAGCGAGCCACCTACGATTCGGTGGCTTTTCGCTACATTGCGGCCAATAGCCACCCTGATCACGACACACTGGCCACCTTTCGCCGCCGATTCCTGCCAGAGATACGAGCCTTGTTTGTACAGGTGCTCGAAATGGCCAAGGAGATGAAAATTCTCCAGATGGGTACGGTCTGCCTTGATGGCACCAAGATTCATGCCAATGCCTCAAGGCACAGTGCGCTCTCATATGGGCACATCGTCAAACTCCAGGCCCACCTCAAAAAAGAAGTAGACGAGTTGTTGGCGCTGGCAGAGAAAGCCGACACAGCCAACATCCCTGATGGGATGAACCTACCCAAAGAACTCAAGCTACGCGAAGACCGTCTGGCTGTGATGCAACAAGCCAAAGAGAAGATTGCAGCTCGCGCCGCAGAGCGCTACAAGCAAGAGCAAGCCGAGTTTGATGAGAAGATGGCGGGGCGCGCAGTCAAGGAAAAAGCCACTGGCAAGAAGCTCTCAGGCAAGAAGCCCAAGGAGCCAGAGCCTGGCCCGCGAGAGACCGACCAGATCAACCTGACGGACGAAGAGTCACGCATCATGCCCGTGGCTGGTGGCGGTTTCGAACAATGCTACAACGCACAAGCCGCTGTAGATGCCCCAACCATGCTGATCATAGGCACTGGTTTGACGCAAGCCACCAATGACAAGGAGCAAGTCAAGCCTATGCTTGAGACACTCAAAGCACTGCCAGAAAGTATTGGGGTGGTAAAAATCATTGCTGCTGATACAGGCTATTGCAGCGAAAAGAACATCACGTTGTGCGAAGAAAACAAGATCGAAGCATTGATAGCGGTGGCCCGCGAGGATCATCATCCTGGCTGGGCGGATCGTTTTACTGAGCCTGCTCCATTGCTTGAAAATGCCACGCCGATGGAAAAAATGGCGCACAAGTTGAAGACCATCAAGGGCAGAGCCACCTATGCGCTGCGTAAGCAAATCGTAGAACCTGTCTTTGGAATCATCAAGTCGGTGATGGGTTTTCGACAGTTCTCCATGCGAGGATTAAAAAAGGTCAGTGGTGAATGGGATCTGGTGTGCTTGGCGTGGAATGTAAAGCGCATGGCCGTACTGCGTCTGAAAGTTGCCTAAACAGGGAAATCAAGCGAAAAATCTCAGAAAATGGTTGAAATTTGTCAAAATCTGCATTTTTGTCGAATGGCTTTAGCCTCTTTGGGGGAATCCCCGGCTTAAGTCCGACAGGCTGCTAGGAGCCACCATGGCTGATGCCGCTATTCACGAATTGTTCGTTTGGTGTAGCCCGCATAAAGCAAAGCGAAATGCGGGGGATGGGGGTGGGGATACGGCGAAAACCGCTATAGTGGTCAGGTAGTCCCATCACAGCCCGCTTGGGCCTTTGCATTCGAACGTGCCACCCAGGTAACACCATGACCCTTGCCCGCTTTAGTCTGCCCCGTATGGTGGCGGTTTTTATCAAAGAGTTTCAGCAGATGATGCGCGACCGCCTGACGTTTGCCATGGCGGTGGGCGTGCCCATCATGCAGCTTGTGCTGTTTGGTTACGCCATCAATACCGACCCTAAAGGCCTGCCCACGGCGATTGTCAGCACCGACAACGGCCCCATGGCGCGCGCTTTTGTGGCGGCACTGCAAAACAGTGGCTACTACCGCATCGACCATGTTTTGACCAGCGAAAAGTCTGCCGAGGCTCTGGTGGAGACCGGACAGGTGCAGTTCATGGTGGTCATTCCGTCTGACTTTTCTCGCAAACTGGTGCGTGGTGAAAAGCCGGCCATTCTGCTGTCTGCCGATGCCACCGACCCCAGCGCTGCGGTCAATGCCGTCGCAGCACTTTACGCACTGGCACCGCAATCGCTTGCCCACGATCTGACCGGCCCGTTGCGCGGCCTGGCCCCCACACCGGCAGCATTTGAAGTGAGGGTTCACAAGCGCTACAACCCCGAGGGGCTGTCGCGTTACAACATCGTGCCAGGGCTGGTGGGCACCATTCTGACCATGACCATGGTGATGCTCACGTCGCTGGCCATGACCCGCGAACGTGAGCGTGGCACGATGGAAAACCTACTTGCCACGCCAGTTCGCCCCAGCGAGGTCATGGTGGGCAAAATTTTGCCCTATGTGGTGATCGGCTACATCCAACTGGGCGTGATTTTGGGCGCAGCCTTTGTGTTGTTTGACGTGCCCATGGTGGGCAGCATAGCCATGTTGCTGGGGATAATCGGCGTGTTCATCGTGGCCAATCTGGGCGTGGGGTTTACCTTTTCGACCATTGCCAAAAACCAGTTGCAGGCCATGCAGATGACTTTCTTTTTCTTTTTGCCATCCATGCTGTTGTCGGGTTTTATGTTTCCGTTTCGCGCCATGCCGGTGTGGGCGCAATACGTGGGTGAGGTGCTGCCCTTGACGCACTTTTTGCGCATCGTTCGCGGCATTTTGCTCAAAGGCAATTCGTTTGAACAACTCTGGCCGCAGGTCTGGCCGATGCTGCTGTTTTTGCTGGTGGCCGCCGTGGTGGCATTGAAACGTTACCGGCAAACGCTGGATTAGCCACTGATCGACACATGGCACATGGTTCAAGCAATTCTTGGCGTGTGGATGGCGGTGATTTGCATGACACGTCCTTCTATCTGACGTAACCGTTTAGACCCCCCGCCGTCATTCCCGCTCAAGAGGGAATCCAGTGTGATGTTGCCCCTCACCCCGGCCCTCTCCCCAAAGGGGCGAGGGAGTTTTGCCCTCTCCTCTGTGGGGAGAGGGTTAGGGTGAGGGTGAGGGGTCTAAACGATTACTATCTGACGTATCGACCATTTAACCATTGAGTGCCTGACAGAAAACCCCTGTTTGAACAAACAATGTCACTGGATTTCTCAAAGACTAATTTTTTGCTTATTTCGAGTCGCATTTTCACCTGAAATTTCGTCACCATTGAGACCCCCATGCCAATTACCGTCATTCTAGTGGACGCAAAATAAGATCGTCATTCCTTCCATGGCAAACAGGACAGTGCAGCGGCCAAAACGGTTACCGATCAATTGCTATTTCCTTAATCAGGTCAACTATTTTGTCGTTGCTGAACTGTGTTCTGAATTCAATTTTAACTTTGCCTTCAAAGAATTTTTCAGCATGTTTTATTTTGTATTTTTCTTCGTCTCTCAGCCCTTCTTCGTTTTTCACATTTTTTGTCTCAACAATAAAATGAAGTTTTTGAGATCCGTTTTGAAATTTTAATACATAAGCAAAATCAGGTGAATAGCTTTTGCCACCAGCAACAGGAATTTTGATTGAGTTTTTAGGAATCTTGGTAAATACAATGACTTCCTTTATGTTGGTTTGAATATTTATTTTTTCCAAGTCTGAATCATAATGCAACTTGTCTAAAAAATAGGACAGCGCAACACCCTCATCAGAAAACAAAACACCAACATCAGATGCGGAAATCTCTTTTACAACATCTCCATGCTCGTCCGTCAATTTAGTTGGGTGAATGTTGTTTGAAACCTTTTGATACTCAATGCTGAATTTGTCAATCGCATTCGCCATCAAGTAATGGTCAAAGCCTTGTTTGATTCTACGCAGCGTCGTCATGTTGAGACATGCGTTGATATCTGTGCCTGAATCAATGATGGACTGATGGAGTGTCTTGATGTTGATGCTCAGGATTTTTGAAAGATCTTTCAGAAAATCACTGTATTTCATTGTTGAAATTGTCAAAATATGACGACCATCAACCGATTCGGGTTCATTGGCAACTGCTTTGTTGTCTTTCATCTCAATCTTTGAAATTCGCTCATTGACTCCCTCATCGGTAAAATTGCCTGATTGCGCAATCAAATAGTCTGTGAATAGTTTTTTGAATCCATTTTCATTGTCAAATTTATATTCAAGAATTACTTTTTCGTTAAGCTTCTCCCAAAGTTCTTTTAGTTCTTGGTACTTCTCCGTTCTCACCATCACTTTCTTTTTAAGGTCTGTCGCTTTGCGGACTTTGTTTGAATTAACACCTTCAAAAATTCGGGGGTAGTTTTGTTTAATAAAATCGAAGCCACCCTCCAGAAATTTATGTGATGATCTGATTGCCTTATTATCTATAAGTTCATCAATCAAATCATCATCATATATTTTATACAACTCACAAATTTTCTTAATCATGTTTTCAGAAAGCTTTTCTGGATTTTCTTCAATAGAAATTGCCCCTGATTTTTCATTGATTTCATTCACCAGCTTATCGACAAAATCGCCTTCTGTAAAGTCAACAAAGTAATTGAGATAAAACTGCTCATCTTTCACACGATTGCCATATTCATTCACTGGCAAACGTAAACCACGCCCGACTTCTTGCAATTTGGATATGTCGCTTCCGCTGCTTCGAAGTTTGCAAATTTGGAACACATTGGGGTTGTCCCATCCTTCACGTAAAGTCCATTTTGAAAAAATAAAACGTCTCGGATTGTCCAAATTGAGCATGGCTTGCTTGTCATGCAGTATTTCGTTGATCTCTTTTTCAATGGCTTCATCCTTTTCAGTATTGTCCTTTGAAAAATATCCTGCGTGTGTCAATGACAAGTCTGACAACGATTTTTCAAGATATGATTTGTAAAAACTGTTATTTTCAGTTTTCAATAACTCGTTTATTTCGGCTTCAATGTATTGCTCAACGACTTTTCGGATAGAACCGTCTTTATTTCTGTATTCGTCTATGTTGTCAATAAAAAACAGCGTCAGAGGTTTGATTTTGACATCCCTTGTCAAGAATTGTTTTTCAATTTCAAAATGGTGCATTATTGCCATTTGAATCATTGTTTCCTGCAACTTTTCAGCATAAGAATAAGGATGAATTTTGTCACCCTTTTTCAGTTCCAAACCGTTGGATAATACAAGCGTGCTTTTATTCAGATTTTCAATCGTCAGGTCCGTCATTGCAGAATGAACCTTTTTAAGACTTTCCTTTTTTGAAACAGTGACGGTATTTTTCTTATCGTTTTCGATTAACTCAAAACGGGCTTCCGTTCCGTTCGAATCAATGAACTTGACGATTGCATTTTTACCACTTTCAAATTCTGTCATGTGTCCAATCACACCTTTGACCAAATTTCTGTTGAATGCGTCAACTGAGGTTAAAGTGTAGATCAGGTTCTCATATTCATGAAAAGTAGCCCCATAACGCAAAATGAACTGCGGTTTTATTTTTTGAATATTCGCCCAGGTTTTGCTGCCCTGTCCAAACTTGTGTGGCTCGTCAATGATCATCAATGGTTTTGTTGCTCCCATCGCATCAAAGGGAACCGTGTATCTATCAAAGAGTCCTGCGTCGAAGTTTTTTTGCATGGTGTCGGAATTGATCATTCCGGCATTGATAATCATGACATGAATGCTGTTTTTGTCAAAGTTCCCAGAATTTACAAAGCTGGTTACAGCAGGTGGTATAAATGACTTTTTACTCCTTGTATTTTTTTTACTTTCTACAATGTGCAAATGAAGCATTTTGCCGTATTGCTCCTTGAAATGCTCCCGACTGCTGTCCGATTTTAAAAAGTCAATTGTTCCCGCTTTAATTGACAATGTTGGAACAATCACAATAAACTTGAAAATTCCATATTGTTTGTTGAGTTCAAAAATTGTCTTTGCGTAGGTATAGGTTTTGCCAGTCCCTGTCTCCATCATGATATCAATCATGTTGTTTTTTTTGAATTTTTCTTCAATACCATTGCGATATTGAATGGCTCGAATGTTGCCAGGATAATTTCTGTCCGTTAAGTAATCAAATGCAGGATTTATGTAGTTTCTATAGGCTTCCGTTGGTTGAACAAGATTAATATTTTCAAACACGGCAATCGTACTTTCTACAGCCTGTGATTGATGGCGCAGGTCCTTTTCAAAATTAAATCCCTTCATGCTAATACCTTGTTATAAAATCAATGTCAATGTGTTTCTTGTTGGCATACGACTTTAAGTTTTCTGACAGTTCACGCAAATGCTTGCTTTCAAAGTGATAGCCGAATGCGATGATGGGAGCAGGATTAAATTTCTTGTCTGAATCAATTTTTTCAAGCAAATTGATAAGATTGTCCGTTGTAAATTTTTTATTCATCAAATAGAGTTTGCCGTTGCCGTAATAAGCGGTATAACCGACTAAATCAATCGTTTCCAAATTTTGCGTCAAATCCATGCCATCATACGTTTTCCAGGTTGTGAGCAGGGTCTTGATGTCACGGTCAGTTAATTTGCTTTCGTCAAATAATTTTGTTTGATTATTCAATTCTGCCGCATCAAAGTCATAATCTTCCCAAATGGAAGTAGTCTCAAAAATTCGAAAACCAAGATCATGTTCTTTCAGGACTTTTATTTCTGCCCTTAACCGTTTTGTTTTGTCATTTTTATCTTCAAGATCCAATATTCCTTCCATGTACTTTATTTCATCATCCCTTTCAGCTATCTTTATATTGATACTCTCCTTTGTTTTTTTGGCTGCTCTGATAAGGCGTTCCTTGCAAATATTAAATAGAGTAGGTTCTGCTTTGAGTTCATTTTTTACAAACTCGTAAGCAGCTCTATTTTTCTTTGGATCTATGGCTTCGGGTATTTGAACTAAAATATATTTTCTGTTGCCGCCATCTTCGGAGTTGAGTTGCATAACGGCATCGCCTGTGCTGCCACTTCCCGCAAAGAAGTCAAGAATGATGTCGTTTTCTTTTGCCAGAAATATAAAAATATGTTTTAGAAAGTTTACAGACTTTGTGTTATTGAAAACGATGACTCCATCAAATAAACTTTTTAATTCTGCTGTCGTGGCACGATTATCTTCATAATAATAGCTCTTAAGCCTTTGTGTAACTGTATCCAATCTCTTTTTTATTTTAGGGATTGTTTTCTCATCATGACCCCATTGCACATCGCCTTTTGCGGCTGCTTCATAAAAGGTTTCCAATGTAAATCTGTACCCGTATTCAGGTTTTGCACAAACTTTTTCTGTATTTGGGTGAATTATATCGTATGTATAACCGCCTGGTTTCGTATTCGCAGAATTGCCTGGGTAGTAAACGCCATTTTTATCTACATATGAGTAATGCGAAACACCAGATAAATCATCACCATTAGTTTGTTTTCTTATCCATTTTCGCAATTGTGTTTGGATTTGTTCAGCATCATCATTGCATTCTGTTTTTAACTCTTTATACTTGTTTTGTATTATTTTACCTTTTTCAGTAGGTATTTCCCAAAAGTCTTGGTTGTTTATATTGTTTGCATATGATAATACATACTCGTGTTCCGTTGCTATTTGTGTTGGATTATTGTCTGTCGCAGTTTGCCAAATTATTTGCCCGGTAAAATTCTCTTCCCCAAAAATTTCATCCATCAACAATCGTAATTGAGCAACTTCATTGTCGTCAATGGATATAAAAATGACACCATCATCTGTCAGGAGTTTTTTGGCAATGTAGAGGCGTGGATATAAAAAGGTCAGCCAGGCACTGTGGCTGTTGCTTTTTTGCTGGGTAAAATCCAAAATACGTTTGGCTTTTTCTTCATCAATGCCGATGAGTTGCTGTAATTCCTTGACGGTAAATTTTCTGTCATCCTGGTACACAAAGCCATCGCTGCCAGTGTTGTAGGGGGGGTCTATGTAAATCAGTTTTATTTTTTCGTAGTAGGCATTGGCAAGATGTTTTAACACTTCCAAATTGTCGCCTTTGATCAAAATATTTTTGGATTTTCTATTTTCTTCTTTTTGGTTGTGGGTTTCATCTGCCGATAACAAGGTGGTTGCGGGGTCGCTTGCCAACAGTCTGGCATAACATTTTCCGAGCCAGTCCAAACCATAACTTTCATTAGAAAAATTGATTTTCTTTTCGCATAAATTTTGTCTAAATTTCTCCAATTGAAAGTTTCCATTCTTGTCAAAGCAATGCGAAAAATGCTTTTTTAGGACTTCCATATCCTTGTCAGGAACTGTTATATCGTTGGTTACTTTCTGTTCGTTGCTCATGGGTATCTTTGTGAAGGGTGACAATCAACCACGGCTCTGCCGATGCCAATTGAAGAGTTTGACATTGATGTAAGTATAGATTTGGCCAATGAAATGAATCCAGTTTGTCGCCTTCGGTGTTGCACATCCAATGTATCACCTGGGCTAGACACGCGATCACAGCAGCATAGTGCCCCTGCTCAGGGTCTCCACCTCAAACCCCACCACACTGCGTTTGACGGTGCTGAACTCCACGCCGATCAAATGAATAGGGTCTGTGCCCGCCAAGTATTTATTGGCGTAGCCCTGCGATTTGATCTGTGCCAAAGCGCGACCATCTTGATCCAGCTCAACCACCTTGAACTCAAACAGATAGACATGACCGTTAAATCGTACCGCCATATCCAGGCGACCGGCATTGCTGCTGTCCTCGGCGGTAATGTCCAGCCCCAGTGCCGCAAAATAGCTGTAAAACACGCTGGCATAATAACCCTCATAGTGCGCGATCGGGTTATTTGTAAACCACTGATGCGGGATGCTTGCAAAAAAAGCGGTAAACAAAGATTGCATCCCCGAAAAATCATTGGCCAGCAACAAACGGTACAGTCCACCGATCATCGACTCAGGTAGGTTGTCATTACCGCTCAACGCTTGCAGCAGGCTGTTGTTCAAACTGGTCTGTACCTCCAGATTAGGGTATTTGAGCGTGAACTCCTGACGGCCCGGAATTCGCCAAACGCTGGCGATGGTCAGGTAGCCCGTTTGAAACATCAGCGCATCAGGACTGATCTGATCGACATCGAAAGTGGATAACAAAGACTCGGATCGGACGATGCTACCTAACTTGGGTGTGAAGACAGGACGGCGCAGCAGCACATCGATCAAAAACCCAGGGGTACCGGTTTCAAACCAATAGGGGCCAAATGCTCGTTTTTGAAACAACAAAAGCAAGTCAAAGGGGTTATAGACGGCATCGCCCGTCCAGTTATAGCCGTTGTACCAGCGTTTGATCTCATCACGATCCAAACCCGCAAGCTCGGGGGCAAAGACGCGATCCACATCGGCATCGGTATAGCCGCAAATGCTGCTGTAGCGTGTGTCTATGGTAATGTCGTTCAGATTATTCAGTCCTGAAAACAAACTGACCTTGCTGAATTTGCTCACGCCGGTGAGCATGGCAAACTTGATATGTGCATCGCAGCCCTTGAGTACCCCATAGACATTGCGCAGCACATCCCGAATGGCCCGGGCCTGATCAGACTGGGTGATGTAGTCCAAAATGGGCTTGTCGTATTCATCAATGAGTACCACGACACGCTGACCGCTTTGTGCATGGGCAGATGCGATCAGCTCGGACAAAATACCGGCCAGGCTTTGGTTGATGCACACAATGCCCAGTCGCCTCTGCTCTGATGCCAAAATCTCGCGCAAGCGTTGATCCAGTCCGGCAGCCCCGCCCAAAACACCCTCGGTAAAGCTGATGCGAATGACCGTGAATTGTCGGGACCAGTCCCACTGGTCACTGCAATACAGTCCCTCAAACAGGGCACGGCTGCCTGCAAATAACTCAGCGATGGTGTCGATCAACAGGCTTTTGCCAAATCGCCTCGGGCGGCTTAAAAAATAATACTTGCCCTCTTGCACCAATTGCAAAATCAGGCGTGTCTTATCGACGTAATAGCAGTTATCCTCGCGAATTTCGCGAAAGGTTTGAATGCCGATGGGGAGCTTTTGACGGGGCATGGTGTGTATGTGAATTAATATTTGTATTGATATTTGAGTTTATAGCTTGCACGATTCAGGGTAACTTCCATCACAAAACTCTTTGGGGTAGCTATCATTGACAGGACTGACGCAAAACCGCTCCAGCTTTATCAAAAACGGCGATTATCTGCGTCGGGTACAGCCAGGTGACAAGGGGCACAGTCCAATAACACACAAAAAGTTATCAATGTCATTATTTTAGATAATTTGTTGTAGATGCACGTTTATCAAGCGTCAGGCGCTACAATATCAGGATTTATGATGATCATTATTTATTGTAAAGCAAACGCTGATCATGGGTATATCAACCCCTCCAAGACATGGGATCAACATCTCAGATCGCAGCCTGCAATTGCTGCGCCAGACTGCGCCCCGACGGGCAGGCCAGGCTGACCTCTGCAAAAAGGCAATGCCCGTTGTGACTGGTGGCTGCCCAGCGCTGGCCGATGCGCAGTTTTTCATTGGCATCCACGCCGCCCAGCAGTTGGCCGCCTTTGTATTCGACCACCAGCAGTCTGCCGTCGTTTAATTCGCAGACAAAGTCGGGGTAAAAATAATCGCTGGAGGTGGGTAGCCAAAATGAATTCAGCCTGTCGCCAGCAATATTGCGTATCCAATACTTCACTTCGGCCATACATTCGATGGCCACGGCACATTGATATTCTTCGCCCCCATCGCGCAGGTCATGAATCACAGGGTAATAGTGTTTGCGAAACAGCACACTGCCCTGGTAGTACGGCGGGCGTGCCGGATACCTATCGGGATGAAAACAAAACGCATGGCAAAAGCCGCCAGCATCAGGGGGTTCGCTGAACATGTCCAGTGACAGCGCCATGCCAAAACCCTTTTTGCGTGCAGTGGTCAACCGGGCAGCGATGTCAGCGCGAATGGCCTCTGCCAGTTCGTGTTGGTGGCGCACCAGTGAGGTCAAGGTGTACACCCCGTCGCGCTGCAACCAGCCCAGCATATTGGCCAGATAACCATCCAATTCACCGGCCACCGTAAATTCGGTGCGAACTTCATCGCACAGCCAGCCGATCAAATCGGCCTCTGAAACGCGCACGGGCACATTGTTCAATGCCAGTTGTCTGGATTCGATCGCAATTTCAAGATGCTGCCTGGCAGACGTGTCAAGCGTGGCCAAGTGGGCATTGTCCTGGGGGCTGTAGGCTGCAAGCCCCGTCACAGGCTCTGCCAATAATGAAAAACCCGCCAGATTGCAAAGCGTTTGGTCTTCCACCACCTGCCATGCGCCGTCGAACTGCATCACCATTTGGGGCAAGGGTGCAAACGGCAGCCGGCGGGTGCTGGGAGCAGTCAGCATGGCCCACATGGCGCTGTGGTCGGCAATGGTTTGTGCCACGGGGTCGCGGTGTGCTTTGGGCAGGGCGGCCACCAGTGCGGCGGCCTGCGGGGGTGACACCTCACCTTGGCAAATCACCTGAACGGTGTTGCCATACTGGACCACCCGGCAGGCTGGTGGCAGGGGCACGTGGCTTAAATCGACCGTCGCCGGCAGTGTGATAACCAAATCGGTGGGACGCGTCTGGTGAAACAAAGGCAGCCCCGGGTCATTGAACAAAGGTTCGCTCACAGGCAAAACCGCTTGTGCCGCTTCCAGCGCATCAAACCCCATGCTTTGCACCATTTTGTCGCGCAGTGCCATGGCCTCGGTCTGAAAGTCGGGTGACACCACAAAAGCCCAGGCGCGGTTCAGTTCATCGTTCACACGCCGTCGGGCGTAAGGCATACGCAACACGCGCCCCAGCAATTGCTCAACGTCCTTGCCGCTGCGAACGCTTTGCAGTGAACACAAAATGTAGGCAAATGGGCAGTCCCACCCTTCTTTCAAAGCCTCGACCGTGATGACGTAGCGCACGGGGCACAGCCTGTCCATCAGGTGGATGCCATCCAGGCCTTTGACCTTGCCCGTGGCGATCACGATCTGCGGCTCCGGGATTTTCTCGATGTCCATCAAGTGCTTTTTCAACACCTCCGGGGTCACTTCGCCAGAAACATCCTGCGCTTGCAGCAGCATGATGGGGCGGACATGACCAGGCTCAAGTTGCGCCAGGGCCTCAAGTTTGTCGCGCTGCAAGCGGGCATCACACACCAAACTTTGCCAGTCGCCCGGATGATGCACCAGCGTGACGGGCAGCTTGATCATCTCGTCTTGTTTGAGTTGCCAGGCGCTCACGCGGTGCAGCACATTGGTGTCCGGCAGTGGCGTTGCGGTCAGTTCAATGATGCACGCAGGGTGAAAGCGCGCCAGTGTTTTGAAGCTGGTGTCGGTCTGTGCGTTATGCGCTTCATCCACGATGACCACCGGTTGCATGGCATACAGCAGATTGGCAATGGAGGCCTTGGGGCTGCCAATGTCGGCGCTGGTCAGGGGGTCGCCCGGGTAACGGTTCACATCTGCTGCGGTGAGCAGTTCCAGCCCATTCAGTGCCTGGGGTGATGCCAACGCCAGCCGTTTGAAGTGCTTTGCCAGAACATCATCAAAACTGTAGGCCAGGCGTTTGAGGGTTTCGTTGATGCGAAAAGTCTGGATGGTGGCCACCAGCACCACGGCCCGATGGCCCCACACATCGGGCGACAAACTGGTGAATTGCTCCAGTGCCAACACGGTCACATTCACGCCAAAATGCTCGGCCAGTGCCAGCGCGTAGGGGTGATCGGCTTGTTGCAAGGCATCCAGGGTTTGGCGGCGAATGATGTCGGTGGGCGTGAGCCACAGCACCACGGGGAATTGGCCCCACGGGTGATGTTGCCCCATGGCACGAGCCACACGGCCAATGGCGTGAGCGCCCAGCAGGGTTTTACCGCCGCCTGTGGGAATGCGCAGGCACACATGCGGTACGCCGGCCTGTGCCCCTTGTGCCTTTGCAAACGTGTCACGGTAAGGGGCTTCGCCGCCGTCGCCTGGCGCGGTGGACACGCGGCGTTGTTGCAGTAAAAGCGTTTGGGCGTAGGCCTGTGGCACGGGGGTCGATGTGCTGGCTTGCAAAAAAGTTTCCAGCGCGTCCAATGCCTCAGACTGGTATTTTTTCAGCGTCAAGGCGTTCACAAGGCGGCTCCTGTTTGAATCTGTTTCAGGTCATAAGGCCATTGTTTGAAGACCAGCCCCAGTGCAGCGCGCCTGGCTGGCCCCATCAGGGTGGCTTCGCCATAGACCACGCAAGGCCCGGCGTGGGGGTGAAGGCTCATCAGGTGGCGATAGACCGATTCGGTCAGCACGTTGCCGGCCTCGGGCCGAATATCTCCCAAAATACCGTTGTAGATCAGGTAGCAGGCCGTGCCCTCATGCACGCCCAGCAGGGCCGTGGTCATGGCGTGATCTGCCGGTTGCCCGGTGTGCAAATGCCAGACCAGTGCAGCCAGGGCCGCAAAACTGATGTCCGGTGCAATCCTGCGTTGCGCGGTCAAAATGGCAGGCCCCAGTCGCATGAATTGAAAGCCCCCGCCACCTGTCCAACCAACTGCTGCGCTGATGCCGCCTTGTTCGCCAGCTATCACTTTTGTAAGACGCGGTAAGCAGTGGGTGTGGGCATGGTCGCCCATTTCGATGCCTATCCAGCGTCGGTTCATTTTGTGGGCCACGGCAGCCGTGGTACCACTGCCAAGAAAGCTATCCAAAACAAGGTCTTGGGGGTTGGTGGCGATATGGAGGATGCGTTGTAGAAGACGTTCGGGTTTGGGGGTAGCAAATAAATCATCACTATTGGGAAATAGTTTTCTCAATTCACCTTTAGCTTCAATGTTATGTCCAGCATCGGAATGAAGCCAAAGAGTTAATGGAACTGTGCCTTGTTGTACTTCTGATAAAAAAGTTTTTTTATAAGGTCGAGAATCACCTTTTCCACCAAACCAAATGCGTTTATCTGCCAATAGCTCCTGATATTTTTCCTTTGAAACAACCCAGCATCTTGTTGGAGGTGGATAAAATTCATTGCCAGTGGGGCCAACAATAGGATAATAATTTTTTTCACTAAAAGTTTTAACCGACAAATTGGTTGAATTCCATGCACCGCGTGAATCATTGTCTGGGTTGGTATATTTCGCATTCAGCTCATCGGAGCGTAATAGAAGATTCGGTTTCCAGTTCGATTTGGTTTTTGCATAAACCAGGACATGATCATGGATGTCAGATAAGTATTTTGAATCATTGGTACCAGCATATTTCTTTTGCCACACCACATTCGCCACAAAATTATCCCGCCCAAAAACCTCATCCATCAACACCTTCAGGTAATGCCCCTCGTTATCGTCAATCGTCACCCAAATACTGCCATCCATCGCCAGTAAATCTTTGAGCAATTCAAGCCTGGGCAGCATCATGCACAACCATTGCGAGTGCTGCAATTTATCGTCATAGTGCTCGAACGCACTGCCGGTGTTGTACGGGGGGTCAATAAAAATACATTTGACCTGCCCCTTGTAAAACGGCATCAGGCTTTTGAGCGCCAGCAAATTGTCGCCCTGCACCAGCACATTGCCACTGCCAGGTATGCCGTGGCTGCTGACAGGTTCAAGCGCATGAAAGGGTGTTTGCCGCGCCACACGCTGGGCGGCTGCCTTGCCCGTCCAGGTCAGTTCAAGCCCCAGGTTGTTGATGTTCATCGGTAGAACTTACGTAAAACTGCCACGGGGTTGTTGTACCGCAGATATACGTCAAATACATCTGTTTGGTGCTGATTTTGGTGGACATGATGTGGGTGATGTGCCTAGTTTGGTGTCAAGATTTTCTGAGTTGCTTGACGCTTTGCAAGTCAATCAATGAACGCATTTGTGTGATGGCCATGGCGTTGAGCTGAATCAGACGCTCACGTTCAGGTTGGCCCTGGTAAATCAGCATGGCATTGATGCTTTCCAGATTTGAGAGAACAACAAGCTGCTCCAGTGTGGCGGCATCACGCATGTTGCCGAGGCTGCCTTGATGGGTATCGCGCCATTGTTTGGCGGTCACACCAAACAAGGCAACATTCAAAATGTCGGCTTCATTGGCATAGACCACACTCTTTTGTTCTGCGGTGAGCAGTACAGGGATGAGCCGCTCTTTGATGGCATCGGTGTGAATGCGATGGTTCACCTTAGACAAGGTGCGCTGAAAGTTCCACTCCAGCGATGAAGACTTGGTCTCATCGTCCTTGAGTCGCTGGAATTCCTTGATCAGGTAGAGCTTGAATTCTGGGCTGATCCACATGCCAAACTCGAAAGCGATATCTCTGTGTGCATAGGTGCCACCATACCTGCCAGCGGATGCGTAAATGCCAATGGCGTTGGTCTTATTGACCCACTCCTTGGCGCTCAATTTGTAGCTATTAAGCCCAGCTTGACTTTTAATTGTGGCGAATTCGCCGTAATTAAAGTCGGGGTTGTAGATGCTCTCCCAAATGCCAAGAAATTCAACAGTGTTACGATTTCTCAGCCAATCAGAGATAAAAAAATCGCCATCTTTCGCCTTAAGCATGTCAGTCAAAGAAATGTAATCCTGCTCATTTCGTGTGGAAATAGTGACTTCGGCACCTTGAACGGTGATAACTCTGTTTTTCATGATCAGATTCCTGAGCTGGAGAACTCATAAAGTTCAATCATCAGCTTTTGCGTTGGCCAAACGTTGTCGTGCTCAAACCGAACTTCGATGCAGGTTTTGCCATCTTCGGTCTCCAAAATGGTGATGCGGTCTGTTCGAGAGGATAGCGGTTTGGGCATCATGGCATCAATCCTGCTATCAATTTCTTGAAATTGGCTTGAAATTGGCTTCAACGGCTGCCTTGCCCGTCCAGGTCAGTTCAAGCCCCAGGTTGTTGATGTTCATATGTGTTGCCTGGCTCTTACAGTAGATGACGACAAAAATCCCACTCGGCCGGGTGTCGCTGACAAAGTTCCAAAAATGGCGCGATGGTCTTACCCGTATCACCAAAACACCAGCCCAGAAGGCCGTGGTCGTCTGCCTGACTCAAGGTGTCAAAAAGTGACTGTGCCTGGACAGTTCCGGTGTCCAGTTGGGTGCGAACGATGTCGGCCAACCGCCTGAAACCACGCTGATACCCTGCTGCCACCGCTTCACGTTGATCGAGTTTGAGAACGCTAACAGTCGTGCTCCCTCTTTCTGACCACGCATCCAAAGGGACATGAAAACGCGCTGTCAGGTTGCCGGTGTCCGGGTCAAAGTCCAGATGCTGCCATGGGTCTTCAGAGCTTGGATCGATCAACAACGGTTGTCCACGGGCTATCGGAAATTGACTGCCTTTGAATCGGCCACACTCGGTGCAGCAAAGCAGCATGTTGGGCCATTGAAATGCGTGTTCCGGGTAGATTTTTTTGGGGCGGAAATGCTCAATGTCCGACCCATGCGAATCGACGCAGTACATACATCTCTCGCGAACCCCCGTCATTCTCTGAAGAACTGCAAGTACCGATGTCAAGGTTTTTGTTTGGCGAACTGATTTCCACTGCTTGTCAATATCAAGGGTCCCTGCTGAATGCTGGTCAATCACAAGGGATTGTTCTTGTTCCAGACGGGTCAGAATATTGGCAGGCAAATCCAAACGATGCAGTCGCTGCATAACTCACAACGCCTCGTCAGTGAGTGCAAACAATTGAAATTGTTTTGCCTTGCCCTGTTCGTCCTTGGTCAGTTGGCCACCGGCCCGTTGCTTGGCCATCAGCCTGGCATATTCTGCTCGTCCCTCGACAGCACGGGGTGAACGCGTGTTTGTCAGACCAAATGCGGCGGTCATCAGAATGGTATCGGGCCGCGATGAGATGATTTTGTTGTATTCATCATCATTCAGCGCTCGTGCTTGGGTATCGCTGCCGGGTTCAGGCAATACGAACAACCCATTCTTGTCTGCTGCCTGGCAAATGATGGGACTGTGTGTCGTCACCAAAAACTGAATGTTCGGAAAATGCGCTTTCAGCCAGAAACCAATTTCACGCTGCCACTCGGGGTGCAAATGGGCATCAATTTCGTCAATCATGACAACACCACTGCGAATGATGCGCAGTTTGCCATCTGCCCCACGTTCAGCCAAACCGTTGCTGCCGTAAGCGTTGATCAGGTGTCTCAAAATATCTGCAAGCAGGGCCAAGGCTGCACGATACCCATCACTCATGTCGCTCCAGGCCAATTGAAGGCCGTTGCGATCCTTGAGCCACAGGCCGTCTGAATCTACCCTGTCTATCGTGATCTGGTTGGGCATCAAATCGTCGCAAAGTATTTCTAGCAGCAAATTGAGTTTTTCACGTTCTGAATCCTTGCCTTCCAGTGTCTTGTGACTCAGGTTGCGTAACCACTGATCGACCTCAAAGAGCGACGCAGCCTCCTGAAACATGGTGACATAACGTTCGGTTGTGGGGCCAACCATCAGGCGGGTGGCCTCAGGGGAAGCGCCAAATACGCGACGAAAAGGGCCGTAACCACAAGAAAACCAGCCACGAGCGTCCTCTGACCACAGTCCTCTTTGCGCCAGAGAAATTTTTCCTCCCAAGCTATTGGGTGCCTCAATCGAGGTATCTTTTCCCGAAAATTTCAAAACAATCGTGGCCGGAAATGGTTTGTAGGTGGTTTGCCCCTTTTCGGAAAATGTATCAACGCCCTTTTCAGGAAAAATCGTCAATTCAATCTTTGATTCCTGACTGTCAGTACCTTCCCGTATCCACCGATGAAAACTGGGTTGAAGCGAACGAGCAATGTCCCGCCCCGTCAGTGCAACTGCTATTGCTTTCAAAAGCGAGCTTTTTCCTGCTCCGTTGTCGCCAGTGAAAACAGTCCATCCAGCGTATTGGTCATCCCCCCGACAGAGATCGAACTCCAATGTCTTGAAGCCACGAATGTTTTGCAGAGTTATCTTGTCAATGTACATGGGGTTTCTCCTGCTTTGTTTTGTCCGGCTTTGTTAGATTTGGTATTGGCAAAGTCTCCACCTCAAACCCAACCACACTGCGTTTGACGGTACTAAACTCCACGCCGATCAAATGAATGGGGTCTGTGCCCGCCAAGTATTTATCGGCGTAGCCCTGCGATTTGATCTGTGCCAAAGCACGGCCATTTTGATCCAGCTCGACCACCTTGAACTCAAACAGATAGACGTGACCGTTAAATCGTACCGCCATATCTAGGCGACCGGCATTGCTGCTGTCCTCGGCGGTAATATCCAGCCCCAGCGCTGCAAAATAGCTGTAAAACACGCTGGCATAATACCCCTCATATTGCGCGATCGGGTTATTGGTAAACCACTGATGCGGAATGCTTGCAAAAAAAGCGGTAAACAAAAATTGCATCCCCGCAAAATCATTGGCCAGTAGCAAATGACCCAACATTCGCCTGTTTTTGATCATCGGCTGATCGATCAGTGTGCTGTTGGTCCATGTACGCAGCAAACAGTTGGACAGGCTTTGATAAACCTCGTGATTGGGATATCGCAGGCGGTAACTGGTTTTTTCAAAGCTGCGTTTGACGCTATCAATCGTCAAATAACCGGCCTGAAACATCAAGGCTTCCACGCTGATGGCATCCACCTCAAAGGTGCCCAGCAAATCCATATCGGCCTCCATATGTCCTAGCCGAGGCAGCCAGACCTGGCGTTGAGCCAGCATATCGATCAAAAACCCGGGTGTGCCGGTTTCAAACCAATAGGGGCCAAATTCACGTTCACGAAACAGCAGCAACAAATCAAACGGGTTATAAACTGCTGTACCCGTCCAGTTATAGCCGTTGTACCAGCGTTTGATCTCATCACGATCAAAACCCTCCAGCTCGGCGGCAAAAACGCGATCCACATCAGCGTCGGTATAGCCACACAGCGCAGAATAGTCCTTGCTGACCGTGATGTCGCGCAAATTATTCAGTCCCGAGAACAAACTGACCTTGCTGAATTTGCTCACGCCGGTGAGCATGGCAAACTTGATATGTGCGTCGCAGCCCTTGAGTACCCCATAGACATTGCGCAGCACATCCCGAATGGCCCGGGCCTGATCAGACTGGGTGATGTAGTCCAAAATGGGCTTGTCGTATTCATCAATAAGCACCACGACACGCTGACCGCTTTGTGCATGGGCAGATTCGATCAGCTCGGACAAAATGCCTGCCAGGCTTTGGTTGATGCACACAATACCCAGTCGCCTCTGTTCTGATGCCAAAATCTCGCGCAGGCGTTGGTCCAGTCCGGTAGCCCCGCCCAAAACCCCCTCGGTAAAGCTGATGCGAATGACCGTGAATTGTCGGGACCAGTCCCACAAATCGCTGCAATACAGTCCCTCAAACAGGGCACGGCTGCCTGCAAATAACTCGGCGAGGGTGTCGATCAACAGGCTTTTGCCAAATCGCCTCGGGCGGCTTAAAAAATAATACTTGCCCTCTTGCACCAATTGCAAAATCAGGCGTGTCTTATCGACGTAATAGCAGTTATCCTCGCGAATTTCACGAAAGGTTTGAATGCCGATGGGGAGTTTTTGTCGAGGCATGGTGTGTATGTGAATTAATATTTGTATTGATATTTGAGTTTATAGCTTGCACGATTCAGGGTAATTTCCATCACAAAACTCATTGGGGTCACTCGTCATTGACAAGTCTGACGCAAAACCGCTCCAGCGTTGTCATAAACGGTGATTATCTGCGTCGGGTACAGCCAGGTGACAAGGTGCACCGTTTAACAACACACAAAAAGTTACAAACGTCATTATTTTAGAAAACTTGTTGTAGATGCACGTTTATCAAGCATAGTGCGCTACAATATCAGGATAGATGATGATGCTTATTTGTTGTGATACAAACGCTGGTTGCTGGTGTTTGTTATACTGGAATGCATGCTGATAGCCACCCAACAGTCCCTGCATTTTGACGATGCCCTGCCGCTGCAATGCGGCGCGTCACTGCGCGACTACTCCCTTAGCTATGAGACCTACGGCACACTCAACGCCACGCGCTCAAACGCCGTGCTGGTTTGCCATGCACTCAATGCCTCGCACCATGCGGCAGGCCGTTATGACGGTCAGGATCGCGCCACCGGCTGGTGGAACCACATGATTGGGCCAGGCAAATCGCTGGACACAGATCGGTTTTTTGTGATCGCCATCAACAACCCCGGGTCGTGTTTTGGGTCAACCGGCCCCATGCACATCAACCCCGACACAGGCCGTGTCTATGGTGCAGACTTTCCGCTGATGACGGTGGAGGACTGGGTGGATGCCCAGGCCCGTTTGCTGGACGCTTTGGGCATTGACACCCTGGCCGCCGTCATGGGCGGGTCTTTGGGCGGAATGCAGGCGCTCAGTTGGACGCTGCAATACCCCGATCGGGTGCGCTGCGCCGTGATCATTGCCAGCGCCCCTAACCTGACCGCCGAAAACATCGCCTTTAACGAGGTGGCAAGGCGTGCCATTCAGACCGACCCTGACTTTTATGGCGGGCATTTTTATGGCCACGGTACGGTGCCCAAACGCGGCTTGCGCATCGCTCGCATGATCGGTCACATCACGTATTTGAGCGACGATGTGATGAACACCAAGTTTGGCCGCCGCCTGATCTCTAGCACGGAAGCCAGCACCGAAGACTCCGCGCTACAGGACTACCTGTTCAGTACCCTTGAGGCCGAGTTTCAGATCGAAAGCTATTTGCGCCATCAGGGCGACAAATTTGCCGAGTATTTTGATGCCAACACCTACTTGCTGATCACCCGCGCCCTGGACTACTTTGACCCTGCGCGTCGCTTTGGCGGCCATTTAAGCCTGGCCCTGGCCCGCGCCCGGGCGCGGTTTTTGGTGGTCAGTTTTACCACCGACTGGCGGTTTGCCCCCAAACGCAGCCGCGAGATCGTCAAGGCGCTGCTGGACTGTCAGCGCGATGTGAGTTACGCCGAGATCGATGCCCCCCATGGGCACGATGCGTTTTTGCTGGATGATGCTCGCTATCTGGGCATTGTTCGCTCTTATTTTGATAGTGTCGTGCTACCGGATGGCTTGGATGGGGGCACGGCATGAGCCTGGTCAGCGCCAATCAACGAACCATCGCACAGCTTGTGCCCGTGGGGTCGCGCGTGCTTGACCTGGGCTGTGGCGACGGTGCCATGTTGGCGTACTTGCAGCAAACCCGTGGCTGTAGCGGCTACGGCATTGAGATCGACGATGCCAATGTTCTGGCCTGTGTCAAGCGGGGTGTCAATGTGATCCAGCTTAACCTTGAACAGGGACTGTCCATCTTTGACGATGCGAGCTTTGACGTGGTGTTGCAGATCGACACCTTGCAGCATCTGCGCTATGCGCGGGTGATGCTGACCGAGACCGTTCGCGTGGGCCGAATGGGGGTGGTGGCTTTTCCCAACTTTGCCCACTGGCCCAACCGTTTTGATGTTTTGCAGGGGCACATGCCTGTCACCCGACATTTGCCCTACCAGTGGTATGACACCCCCAACATCAGGGTGGGCACCCACACCGACCTGGCCGCATTGGCGCAGACCATCGGTCTGCAAGTGCATGACAGCTTTGGCATTCAAGACGGCAAAATCGTCCGCTGGTGGCCTAATTTTTGGGCAGGCATGTCGGTCTATCTGTTGTCGCGGCAGGCCGACAAACACCCCTCCTGAATCATCTTGCCATGAATACTCCACTCACCCCCACAGCCGCCCCAGTTTCCCCTGTTCTTCCATTTGCCCCACTAATCAACGACAGTTTTTTGCGGGCTTGCAGGCATCAGGCCACCGACTACACCCCCCTCTGGATGATGCGACAGGCCGGACGGTTTTTGCCAGAGTACCGCGCCGTTCGTGCACGCGCCGGCAGTTTTATGGACCTGGCCACCAACGTCGATTTCGCCACCGAGGTGACTTTGCAGCCGGTGCAGCGTTTTCAGGTCGATGCCGCCATTTTGTTCAGCGATATTTTGACGGTGCCCGATGCCATGGGCCTTGGGCTGTCGTTTGCCGAGGGCGAAGGCCCCAGATTTGCGCACCCAGTTCATGATGAGGCCGCCGTGGCCCAACTGGCGGTGCCCGACATGGACAAACTGCGCTATGTGCTCGATGCCGTCACGTCCATTCGCCATGCCCTGGGGGGTAAAGTGCCGCTGATCGGTTTCTCGGGCAGCCCGTGGACACTGGCTTGCTACATGGTGGAGGGCGGCAGTTCGTCCGACTACCGTTTGGTCAAGACGATGCTGTACAGCCGCCCAGACCTGATGCACCGCATCTTGCAGATCAACGCCGATGCCGTGGCCCAGTACCTGAATGCCCAGATTTTGGCGGGTGCCCAAGCCGTGATGATTTTTGACAGTTGGGGTGGCGTCTTGGCTGACGGCGCTTTTCAAACCTTTAGCCTGGCCTATACCCGCCGGGTGCTCTCGCAACTGCACAAAGCGTGCTGCGGTGTCCACATTCCGTGCATCGTCTTTACCAAGGGCGGTGGGCCGTGGTTGGACGAGATGGAATCCCTGGACTGCGACGTGCTGGGCGTGGACTGGACGGTCAATCTGACACAGGCCCGCCTGATCGCGGGCAGCAGCAAGGCCCTGCAAGGCAATCTGGACCCCAACGTGCTGTTTGCGCCTCCTGCGCAGATCGAGGCGGAGGTGATCCGTGTTTTGGATGCCTTTGGCACACCGCACACCGGCAGCGGCACGGGGCCAACGCACATCTTTAACCTGGGGCATGGCATCAGCCAGCACACCCCTCCTGAGCATGTGACCGCCCTGGTGCAGGCTGTTCACCACCATTCACGGCAAATGCGCGGGGCCTGCTGACGGCCTGTAGTCCCAAGATGCCCATGCCATTTTGGCTGGTTGTGCCCTATTTTTAGGCAGTTTGGGGCCGTTTTCCACGCTTAAAACGCCCAAAAACCTGTAGGGTTATGCACACAAATTTGGCCTGTGTTCAAGACCATCCCTCGGATGCCCTGACGATCACTCATAAACACGTAGTGATTTTAAGTCCTTGATTTGTAATGATTTTTATTTTTGCTTAATTTATAAGCAGTGCCAACCCAGGCCTTGATTTGCAAGGCATGGACAAGGTTGAAAGCCGTTTATCAACAAAGTTATCCACAGAAAATCTGGATGACTTGTAAAGCGCTCACAGATCAAACACTTAACGCTGACTTTGCAAGTTCACTTTAACTTCTTCATCCAAATCACATCACGGATGCCTCACCCTGATGTGGGTCAGATGATGATCACGCTTGCTACCCCGTCAGGGTGGGCATGGCCACATCCTCAAGCCAAATATATTTGCAAAGACAAAAACGAGGGGGGTTTAGGCGTACTATGCCCGCTCCGGTGCTTTTGCATAACCCTTGGCCTTTTGCGATAGGTGATGCAGACGTTCCCTCAGCACCTCATCGGTGCAGAAAGGGTCGTATGTCTTATGGCAAAACCTTGAGGAAGGTCACATCCTCAATGCAATCCAGGGCATCCTCATGTCCTGCCGTGCTACCTGCACCTGTGATCGCCTCATCTGCCGCCTTGCCGCCTGTCCCGGTAGCGTTTCCGGTGGTTGGCATGGGGGCCTCGGCTGGCGGACTGGCCGCGTTTGAGGCTTTTTTCTTAGGGATGCCCACCAACGCTGACCCCGGCATGGCCTTTATTGTGGTGCAGCACTTGGCCCCTGACCGCGAAAGCATTCTGGTTGACCTGATTCGCCGCTACACCCGTATGCCGGTTTTTGCGGTGACAGACGGCATGGTGGTGCAGATCAATTGCGTCTATGTCGCCGCGCCCAACTGCAACATAGCGTTGATGCACGGTACGCTGCACCTGTTAGACCCCGTCGTGCCGTGCGGTCTGCGTCTGCCCATCGACTTTCTCTTTCGCTCACTGGCGCAGGACCAGCATGAGAACGCCATCGGCATCGTGCTCTCAGGCACCGGACGCGACGGCACACAGGGTGTGCGCACCATCAAGAGTGAGGCCGGCATGGTGATGGTTCAAACGCCAGAATCTGCCGAGTTTGACGGTATGCCGCGCAGCGCCATTGCCACAGGCGTCACTGACTGCGAATTGACACCGGCCGCCATGCCCGCATGTCTGATCAGTTATGTCGTACGTACCTTTGGCCGCGGTTCGCGATGGATGGCTGACCCAACCCCCAAAGTGAAGAACGCCTTGCAACAAATTTTTGTTTTGCTGCATACCCAGACCAATCATGATTTTGCGCAATACACCTCCAGCATCATCATGCGTCGCATTGAGCGGCGCATGGCCGTCCACCAGATCATCGCCATCGACGACTATGTCGCCTATTTACAGCAGGCCCCGCTTGAGGTTGATGCCTTGTTTCGCGACATGCTGATCGGTGTGACCAATTTTTTTCGTGACACAGAGGCCTTTGAAGCCCTTGAAACCAAAATTATCCCCAAGCTGTTTGCGAACAAGGCCACCAGCGACGTGGTGCGGGTCTGGGTGCCAGGCTGTTCCACCGGCGAAGAGGCTTACTCCATCGCCATTTTGCTGCATGAGTGCATGTCAGCCCTCAAACAAAGTTGGACAGTGCAAGTGTTTGCCACAGACATTGACGCACGGGCCATTGCCACAGCCCGCGCCGGGCTGTTCCCCACCAGTATGGAGCCTGATATTTCAGCACAACGTCTGGCCCGCTACTTTGCACTCACTCCCGATGGCACCGCGTATCGCATTCAAAAAAGTATCCGCAATCTGATGGTGTTTTCAGAACATGACCTGAACAAAGACCCGCCCTTGTCCAAAGTGGACTTGATCAGTTGCCGCAATTTGCTGATCTACCTGGGCGCAGACTTGCAAAACAAACTCATTCCTCTTTTTCATTACGCGCTCAATCCAAACGGCCTGTTGTTCTTGGGGCGATCGGAGGACGTGGGGGGGTTTGTCGATCTGTTTTCGGTACTGGATCGCAAGTCCCGGCTGTTTCAGCGCCGTTGGGGCAAGTCCATGAGAGTGGACGCATTGCACGATGGCGCGGCAACAGCCCCTGAATGGGTTCACCCGCCCCGTGGCCTGGACGATTTGCAAGTCAGGGATGCGTACCTTCAGGCAACTCAGAAATTTTGGGAACGATCCAACGAAGACTTCAAATCGTCCATCGAAGAAATGCAGTCGGTCAATGAAGAACTACAGTCCACCAACGAAGAGATGGAGACATCCAAAGAGGAATTGCAATCGCTCAATGAAGAACTGACCACCAGCAACGTTGATCTGCAAATCAGGGTGGCGTGCCTGACGCTTGCCAATCACGACCTGAATAATTGTTTGGCCGGAACCGGCATTGCCATGGTCTTTTTGGATCATTCATTGCGCATTTTGCGGTTTACGCACAGTGCTGAGCAGATTATCAACCTGATGTTGACCGACGTTGGCCGGCCAGTGGGTCACATTGCATCCAACCTGGTGGGCTATGACCGTCTGGTGACCGATGCGCAGGTCGTTCTGGACACACTGATTTCGGTCGAGATCGAAGTTCAAACCCACGAGAGTGGCCGGTATGCCATGCGCATCAAGCCCTACCGCACACTGGACAACGTGGTAGCGGGCGTGGTGATCACCTTTGTCGATAAGCTGCCTGCCAAAAGCAAAGCGTAGGGGCGTATTGCATACGCCTCTTCTTTGTTTGGGCAGTGCCCGGCAATCAATTCATAGGTAAAACTGATGACCCCTCCCCTCAAATTAACCACATGGCTGGTAGCCTCTGTGCTGGTGGTTGCTCTGGTTGCAGTCTCTTTGCTGTGGATAGAGGTAAAGCGTTTTACGCAATTGCCTGATGCCTTGTCGTTACAAAGCGATGTGCAAATTTTGTTCAGCATGTACGCTTTGTTAGGCATCATCATGGTGGCCTGTCTGTCTGCTCTACTCCCTGCGAATGCCTTTGTTTATCTGATATACCAAGCCAACCGGCAGCGGATGGTTGATCCGGTTTCTGTGGCCACCCAGCCATCGCTTGAAACACAACGGCAGATCAATCAACGCCTGGAGCGAGCCAACGTGACCTTGCAAGTCAGTGAAGAAAAACTGGCCGTCACACTGAACTCGATTGGCGACGGTGTGATTGCCACCGATGCAGCCGGTCTGATCACCATGATCAATCCGCCGGCGGAGTTACTGACTGGATGGACCCGTGTGCAGGCCTGCGGACGTGCAGTGGAAGATATTTTTCACATCATTAACCAAGAGACTCGCCTGCCTGTCATCGTTCCGGTTAAAGCAACCTTGGCCCTGGGCACGGTGCGAGGTTTTGTCAATCACACCCTGCTGATTGCGCGGGACGGCCATGAACACGCTATTTCTGACAGTTGTGCGCCCATTCGTGACCGTAATGGCACAGTGGTCGGTGCCGTTTTGGTGTTTCGCGATGTCACCGCAGACTATGCCGTGCAGCAGGCCCTACAGGACAGCATGGAATTAGTTCAGACCATTTTGAACACCGTAGCAGATGGCATCGTCACGTTCAATGCCAAAGACAGCAAGATAACAACAGCCAATCCGGCCGCCAAGAAAATGTTTGGGTATGAGAACGACGAGGTCATCGGGCAACATCTGGAGGTGTTTATTCCGGAGTTTGAGCGGGAACGTCTGATACCCCTGCCGAAGCGGCCTGATGAGACGCACACCACCCGATTTGAACGCGAAATTGCAGGCCGGCGCAAAGATGGCAGCGTGTTCAGACTTGAAATATCAATCAGCGACATGTGGTTGAGCGGCCAGCGTTATTTCACCACCATTTGTCGTGACCTGACGGCGCGCAAACAGGCTGAGTCCGCGCAGGCCGTACTTGATCAGCGCCTGCGTGACCAGCAGTTTTATACACGGTCCCTGATCGAATCCAACATGGATGCTCTGATCACCACCGACCCGGGTGGCATCATTACCGACGTCAATCAGCAGATGGAGTCGCTCACAGGCTGCACCCGTCACGAATTGATCGGTGCCCCGTTTCACAACCACTTCACGAACCCCCAGCACGCACAAGATGGCATCCATCTGGTGCTGCAAGATAAAAAAGTCAGAGACTATGAACTGACCATCCAGGCCAAAAACGGTCAGGAAACGATCATGTCTTTTAACGCCGGTGTGATTTACGACCGCGAAAGGCGGCTGCAAGGGGTCTTGATTGCAGCCCGTGACTTTACAGACCACAAACGCATGGAACAAACGCTGCTTGAAAAGAATATTGAGCTTGAGCAAGCCACCGTGGCGGCCAAAAGTGCCAATCAGGCCAAGTCAGAATTTCTCTCAACCATGAGCCACGAAATCAGAACACCGATGAATGGCGTGATCGGCATGATCGATGTTTTATTACTCAGCAGTTTGAATGCAGCGCAAACGGAGATGGCCAACATCATCCATGACTCAGCCTTTGCACTGCTGGCGGTCATCAATGACATCCTTGATTTTTCAAAAATCGAGGCCAAAAAAATGGACATTGAAACCATTCCGATGTCAGTGTCTGATGTGGTCGAGAGCGCCTGCGAAAACATGAGTCACCTGGCATCCAAGAAACATGTTGCATTGACTTTGTTTGTTGATCCAGCCATTCCATTTCAGGTTTTGGGTGACCCCGGACGACTGCGCCAGGTACTGATCAATCTGGCCAGCAATGCCATCAAGTTTTCAACCGGGCAAGTTCGCCCGGGCGAGGTATCCATCCGGATCATGTTGGCGCAACGTGATGACAAGCAGGTGATCCTGGCACTGCATGTGGCAGACAACGGCATCGGCATTGATGAGGCCACGCGCGCCAAATTGTTCACGGCCTTTACCCAGGCAGACACCTCCACCACGCGCAATTTTGGCGGTACCGGACTGGGGCTTGCCATTTCGGGTCAATTAGCCAACTTGATGGGCGGTGAAATTACCGTTGAAAGTACGCCAGGTCTTGGCTCACTTTTCAGTGTTCGCATTCCGTTTTTATTGGGTGATGAACCACAGCTTGAAAACCCCGGTCTTCATCTGGTCGACGGCCTGTCATGTCTGATCATGGTCAGCCCGGAGGGTCTGGCTGATGATATTTCTGCGTACTTAAGCTACGACCATGCGATTGTTTCGCGTGCGACAAATCTGGCGGAGGCCAGGCACTGGATGGATGAAAATTCAGGCGGTATGTGCATCGTTGTTGAAACCGCCGACACAGCCCCGATCTTGCAGGCCTTGCGCAGCACCTCCGCAGATCATCTTGCCCAACAATGGCACTTTGTCATGATTGGACACGGAAAACGTCGCCAGCCGCGTGTAGCGGGCACCGATATGGTGTTGGTGGACGGCAATCTGCTGACCCGCAAGGCCCTGTTAAAGGCCGTGGCCATTGCCTCAGGCCGCGTAGAAGCCCCCAAACGGGTGGCACTGATTGAGACGGTGATTGAGATTGCTGTACTCCCTCTGTCCCACGATGAAGCCCACTTGCAGGGCAGTCTGATTTTGATCGCTGAAGACAACGAGTACAACCAAAAAGTGATCTTGCTACAGCTCAAACTACTGGGACGTACCGCTGACCTGGCCAACAACGGCATGGAAGCCTGGAACCTTTGGCAAACCGGCGCTTATGCCCTGTTGATCACCGACTTGCATATGCCGATCATGGATGGTTATGAATTGACCACTGCCATTCGTGCCTCAGAGTCAGAAAACGGCACAGCGCGCATCCCCATCATTGCCTTCACGGCCAATGTACTCCAAGGCGAGGCCGATCGCTGCGTGTCCATTGGCATGGATGATTACCTGAGCAAGCCGGTGCAGGTGGTTCAATTGAAAGCGATGCTGGCCAAATGGTTGCCTGCGCCTATCGTGCCTATCGTGACTGCGGCATCGTCGGTGTCAATACCTGATGCACAGATGAATGTGTCCAATGATGCGGTGAATGTGCAAGTACTGATGGCCTTGATCGGCCATGATGCTGCGGTCATTGATGAGTTTTTGGATGAGTTTCAAATCAGCATCCCAACCCCGCACACGGGCTAGACGTTCCTAAAGAAACATGGGGCTAGGTCTGTGCTACGCGCAAATTTGCGTTAAAAAGCGAATGGCAGCGCCGCAATGACCGCAAAAGCATTGGTGCGAACTCGCAGTGG
>CAIJOK010000037.1 GCA_903822205.1 uncultured beta proteobacterium
GTGGAGACGTTTCAATCCACGCCCGTCATTACTGGCGGGCGAAACATCGCTCCAAGAGTCACCTATGTTTCCGTAGATGTTTCAATCCACGCCCGTCATTACTGGCGGGCGAAACCGGCCTCTTTTTGGAACTTCTTACGGTCACCTAAGTTTCAATCCACGCCCGTCATTACTGGCGGGCGAAACCCGCACTGGCTGCAATCATTACGTCAATGTATGCGGATGTTTCAATCCACGCCCGTCATTACTGGCGGGCGAAACAGGTGCCAAGTTTGATGGTGAGGCGCTGTTCCATTGTTTCAATCCACGCCCGTCATTACTGGCGGGCGAAACCTGCACCGTGGCATTGGTGGCTATATGATCGCAGTTTCAATCCACGCCCGTCATTACTGGCGGGCGAAACGCAGTTCGTCAATCTGTCGTGACGGTATCGACCGAGTTTCAATCCACGCCCGTCATTACTGGCGGGCGAAACGATAGCAGAGTTGATAGCGTCTAAATCCGTCTGTGTGTTTCAATCCACGCCCGTCATTACTGGCGGGCGAAACTCACGCTACCGACAGCACAAAATCTCTTCCAGGTGTTTCAATCCACGCCCGTCATTACTGGCGGGCGAAACTAGTCGCGGGCCTCTGCCTCGGTGTCGAAAGTGTGGTTTCAATCCACGCCCGTCATTACTGGCGGGCGAAACGACGATGAGCCGTGCGACTGGATACCGCCAGAAATGTTTCAATCCACGCCCGTCATTACTGGCGGGCGAAACGGCTGCACGGCCAGACCGGACTCACAAAAATCGCAGAGTTTCAATCCACGCCCGTCATTACTGGCGGGCGAAACACATACATGCCGCCAGCGATGCCTTGGATTGACCCGTTTCAATCCACGCCCGTCATTACTGGCGGGCGAAACTACTCCTGTTGATGTTGGCTCCACCCTTTATGTGCGTTTCAATCCACGCCCGTCATTACTGGCGGGCGAAACTAGAGTCCGCACTCGTCATCGACGAGATAAAGGCAAGTTTCAATCCACGCCCGTCATTACTGGCGGGCGAAACCCAACGATCAATCAAACTGCCCGTCATCTTGAGCAGTTTCAATCCACGCCCGTCATTACTGGCGGGCGAAACCTGATTTGTGCCAGCCATCCGCCTGGGCGTTTCTCGTTTCAATCCACGCCCGTCATTACTGGCGGGCGAAACACGTCTGCAAGCGCACCGACTGAAAGTAGAGGCCGTTTCAATCCACGCCCGTCATTACTGGCGGGCGAAACCACCACCGCCCTGCCGTGTGTTTTTTGTGGTGCGTGTTTCAATCCACGCCCGTCATTACTGGCGGGCGAAACAGAAGGCGCAAAACGATGGTGGTGTTGGCACAAAGTTTCAATCCACGCCCGTCATTACTGGCGGGCGAAACATGGCGGTGACTATTTGATCTGCAAGGCTGTCCAGTTTCAATCCACGCCCGTCATTACTGGCGGGCGAAACGACGGCCATCCGATTTTTACCCACATCCCGTGTTTGTTTCAATCCACGCCCGTCATTACTGGCGGGCGAAACGCTGGCTGGGCGGCGCGGCAGGGCTAGGGGATACAGTTTCAATCCACGCCCGTCATTACTGGCGGGCGAAACACACTTCGCAGGCAACCCATTGATAACAAACAACTTTTTGACAGATCGGCGCGAACCAAACCGCTGTCCGTGAATTTGTCCAACAATGGTGGCTGACAAAATGTGAAAAGTCCATTCAAATCAGTGCCTTACGAAGAGCGCGAACCTTGCCGTAAAAATGGCTTCACTTGGGGTTCGCAGCGGCAACCATACCACAGCATGGCGGTTGTTCCGCAAACGGTCTCTCTTCACAACACCAACGGCCCTTCAAAATCCACAGCCTTGAAAACGCCGTGCTCAATCACCTCAAACCCGCGTGTGCCTGGAATGCGGTACAGGCGCAAACAATCCATTTTGGGGTCAATTTCGGCCAACAATTCACGCTCCAGGGTTTCAAATTTGGCAAGGTCAAGCTGACATTCAAATACTGACTTTTGCACTCTTTGCCCGGTGCTTTCGCACACCCGAGCCACGCGGCGCAGACGGCGGCGACCGGCTTGGGTTTCGGTACTCACGTCATAACAAACCAGCACCAGCATGATCGTGTCCCCTTACTTTGCAACAAACGGCACATAGGGCGCACCGTCATCACGCAACGCCCGCGCCATCAAACGGGCCTGCACCAGTGGCACCAAGCCCAGCGGCACCAACTGCGCCAACAAAGGATGGTTGATGTCGTCTTTTTTACGTTCCTGAAAAGCCACCACCACGGCCTTGCGCGCATCAGGCTCCAGCGACACCCCCCCTCCCTCGCGCACCACAAAGTCCTTGGCCGTTACCTGTCCCCGGTTGATCAGCGTCAGTGCCAGTCGGTCGGCCCACGGGCGAAACTCTTCCATCAGATCCAGTGCCAAAGCGGCCCGCCCGGGTCGCAATGCATGCAAATAGCCGACCTGCGGATCGAGACCGGCGGCCTCCAGCGCACTGCGGCAGTCGTTCATCCACATTGAATACAAAAATGACAGCATGGCATTGAATCGGTCACGCGGCGGACGGCGGGTGCGCCCATTCATGGCAAACGATTCGCGTTGATCGGCGCGCACCAGCAGGCTCAAGCCGCTGAAATATTGCCGGGCGGCTTCGCCCTCGACACCGCGCAAAGCATCCAGACTGGTTACGTCGGGCAACGCTCGCAGGCTGGCAGCCAGGTCATCGGCCAGGCGCGTCAAGGTCTTGCCTTCATCCTCTGACTTGGCCTCGCGGGCACCGCGCTGTAGCACTTGGCGGGTATTTTTGATCTTGCCCGCCACACTGGCACGCGCCATATCCAAAGTAAACGCGGGGTCGGCCAGCCGCTGAAACTGGGCCTGGCGCAGCAGCACATTGCCAGACACAGCACCTTCCAGTCGCGCTTTGAATCGCCCGTTGTCGTCGAGCAGCACCAGTGCCAAGCCATCCTCGGCCAGCCGGTGCATCAGCGGAGCCGATAGGCCGGTGTGACCAAAACATACCACCGAACTCAAATGGTGCAATGGCACACGCAGACGGGTTTCATGGTTCACCTCGACGCGCAAGGTGTCGTTGTCCAGGCGCAAATAGGTGTCTGCCGTCGTGATGTAAAGGGTGTTGAGCAGTTGCATGGGCGCAATCAGAATAAAAACTCAGGCATCAGGATCAAACAGCGCAGCGCGGGCCGCCACCAACCCCGAATGGGTGGCTTGCGGCTGGCAACGCTCTTGCAACGAACAGGCTTTGCAGCGTTTGGCGGCCTGACTGCCTTGCAGGGGTGGCGGCAATTGTGCTGTGGCCAGCATCTGCCTGATCTCGCTGGCGGCCTGCACCACGTCATCATGCAGTTGCGAGGTGATGGGCACGATGCGGCGGCGTTTGGAGGTGGCGTAATAGATGGCACCTTCGTTGACCGGCTTGCCCGTCATGGCTTGCAGACACATCGCCTGTGCGGCCAGTTGCACGTCATCACAGGCGGCAATGTCGGCGGCCTTGTTGCGGCTGCCGTGCTTGTATTCCACTGGATAGGGCACACCACCGGCCAAAAATTCGACCACATCCGACTTGCCAATCAGCCCCAGTGCGTCGTGCCACAGTGGCAGGGCGCGTTCGATGCGAACCCCTTTGGCGGTTTCGACACCGGGCAGATCGGCCTTGGCATGAACGGCCTGACCGCGCAGGGTGTGGACGTTGTCGTCAAACACCTGTTCCAGATGTATCAAGCCGCACTGACGTGGGCAATAGCGCCAGTGTTGCAGGGCGGACAGCGGGATTTGTTCGACTTCAACCATGAGTGGATCGATGCGTGAACGCTTTACGCTTTTTTGGTTGCCTTGATGGCTTTGACGACCTTGACGACCTTTGCAGCCTGGGGCGCAGTCGATGGCAGGTAATTGGTGCCGGTCACCACCGACTGGCCGGTCTGGCTTTCAAGCTGGTTGCGGGCCTGGGCGGCAATGCTGCCCCCTGTTTTGGCGGCGGATTTGTTTTCATCCATGCCAGTGGCATCGACACTTTCGGCAATCTGCCGGGTGGACAACTCTGCGAGTGCCGTAAAAATCAACTCGGCCTCGCTCATGTGGTCGCGCAAGTTGTGGCTTTGCAGGCCTTTCATGTCTTTGTGCTCGGCAACAGTCACGCCTGACCATTCCTGGTGAATGATGTTGGTCAGGATGGCAAACTCTGTGCCTGCCTTGATGTCGTGTTCACTCCAGTAGTCGGTGAGTTTGTTGCGCGTTTCCTGCCCGGTCATGCGTTGTTGAATCCACTTGTCACTGCGGCCATGCTGCTGCCACGTCTGGCGGGCGCGGTCAAGCGACAGGGCCGGGTCGGACATCTCCTGCATGCGCTCGTAGCCGACTTTGGCCAGCCAGAGTTTGATTGGCTCGGCTTTGGGGCTGGGGATGGATTGAACCAGACGCAGCAGGGTTTCGGCGGTGGCGCAATCGGTTTCGCGCTTTTTGCCGTCTGCCGCAGGCAGTTTCAACTGTCGACAGTTTGTCGACAGTTCAGCACCGTCTTCAAGCTTGACACGAATCTTCATCTTGAACCAGTAATCGCGGGCATTTTCGCTGTCAGTCAGCACTTGCACCACGTCGATCACCGAAAACCACCAGGTTTCGGTGGCTTCGTCATAGACGCGACGGATGGATTGGCCATCAAATTCGGTGGGCAGGATTTTCATGGTGATGGTCTTTGGGCAAATTCAATATCAACAATACCGCGTCAGTGTTACGCCTGCTGTTGGCTGAATGGACTGCCCGATGGCTAGGCTTTGACCGTCAAACAACACCGAGTACGCATCAAAGCTACGGGCGACTGCACCTGCCTCGACGGGCTTGACTTGCAGGCGGTCAAACAAGGCGTGGGCCGGGGCGTTACCCAGTTCGCAGTCATGTTTGAATACATACAGCCCACGGGTGGACATTTCGCCACGTGCGGCGGAACGGTCGTGATCAAACATTTGTCCCAACGCCTGAAATAACAACGCAAGATCGTCATCACCAAAGCCAGTCTGTTTGGCCAAAAAGGACGAAACAAAGCCGTGGGCCACATACACGCCGTAGGGCACAGTGTGTTTGCGGCCCATGGTGCGGTTGTCGCCTTGCTGTTTTGCGGCTTCAGCTTCGGTGGCCACGGCCATCCGGGTAATGGAATGCTCCAGCGCCACAACAGGCTCGACTGAACGCGCAAAAGTCAGTTGCACCGGTCCGCGCACCTGACCGCAGTTGGTACCAAGAGACATGACAGCGCCAAAAGTGCGCACATCAAAGAAGTTTTGACACATCCACTTTCGCGCCAGACTCACTTCGTCAGCACTGCCTTTGCGCTTTTCTTTGGGTGCTTTTTTCTTTTTGGCATCCGTGGTTTCTGTAGCATTAAACATATCACCTTCAGCGGGTGTTTCGGCAGTCGATTCGGTGGCCTCTAGTTTCAATGCGGCATAAGCGCGCTGGTGTTCCAGATTCAAAATGGCTTTTTCGCGCACATAGATTTCAAATCGTTTTTCGCCCGCTGCAAATGCTTCGGCAAAGCGCTGTTCGCCGTCGGGCGGGTCGGTGTTGTCTGGTGCCTTGACCAATCCAACAAAGTTGCGCACTTTGCGTTTGATGGACACATCAGTCACCAAACCGTGACCCGATTCGGCATCGAGGCGCGGCATGTTGCCGGCATCAGGGTCCCCATTGGGGTTGCCGTCCTTGACATCAAAAATAAGAACAAAATCATAGCGATTGGCGAGATTCATGATGGGTTTCCTTCAGAGGTGATGATGGGAGATTGGTCAGGTTTTTTGGTGAAGAAGTCTTGCCGCTGGTGGTAATAGCCCAGCGCAAATCGGCCCTGGTCTGGCAGTGGCAAATGTTTGGGAAAGTCAGCCACGGTGCTCAATACGTCGCCCAGCAGCTTTTCAAACCACAGACCTCGCCCAACAGGCAATTTTTTGAGATGTGCGTTTTTGAGCCGCAGCAAGGTGGTGAACACCGCCACGGGTGTGCTGGAGGCTGCACCGTAGTAGCGATCCCGAATGGTGGCATTGAGACCGGGGCTGGCCTCTTCTTGGATTTTTTCCAGTGTGGCAAAGAGCCGTCCCATCCGGTAGGCCGGGCTGGGGTTGGTGAGATCAAGCATGGGTAAAAACTCCTTTTCTGGTGACGGGTTGATGGATGTGACAGATGAACGGCGAATCTGTCGGTTAAGGCAGGCCTTGATGGCAGCGGCGCGGTAGTAGTTGACGTTTTGCTCTGCCCGGCAACGGCCAACAGCAGCATTGAGCCACAGACTGGGGTAGGGCACGTCCGGCCCGGCAAAAACTGCATCGACGATGGCACCGCCCAGATTGGGCGGGATGTTGTCCGCCTTGTTTTGCGCGGCAACTGCCGTCAACAATCTGAACAATGAGGGGTACTGTGGGTCATGCTGACCACGCGCCATTTCAAGGTCGCTGAAATGCTGAACGATGCGTTCGCCCAGTTCACGCAAGGGCAGGCAGTGATAGAAGCGGATGCTGATGCGTGCGGCGTTGGGGGCCAGGCCCAGCACGTGAAAGCGGTTATCTCCTTCGTCGCCACCGAATTGACCGGTGTGCAGGGCTGAAAACAAAGCATGAACAGCACGCGTACCCTGATCGGGGTCATCTTTGGGTGGTTCGCCAAAAATATTGGGGATGGTGGTTTCAAACGCGGATTCTTTTTCTGCCCAAAACACGGTGGAAGCATCGCCTATCTGAATACGTTGCGTTGATTCACGGCGCAGCAGATGATTCAGTGCGGTGGTGTATGCAAAGGCCACAGCCTGACTCACTGGCGCGTTTTCACCTTGTCGCTCAGTCTTGCCATACGACTCAAAGGCTCTGGCATTAAAAGACACGATATTGGCACCAGACGTTTGCGCACCCCACACGCCTTTGATGGCGGCATGAAGACGCTGCACGGGTGCATCATCACCACTGACCAGGCACATGGCGCGCTTTGTATCGGTAGGCGCAGCCGCATTGTGCAGGGCCTTGATGACCGCCGGGCGCTGGCAAATCAAATCAATGTCACCATGCAGACGAAAGCTCATCACGGCGTTAGCTTCTAGCGCCTGCGTCCAAGCAGCTTGCGCTTCAAGTACAGCCCAATCGAGACGGTTAAAAAATTGCAAGACCGCTTGTAGGCCGATGTCATCCTGGGCAGATGCTGGCAGCGCTTGAATGCGTGCTACAAATTGCGCGTGCTGCTCTTTCACCCGATCAGGTTTGCCTTTGGTGTCCACGCCCAACACATATTCAAGCGTGTCCCATAACAAATTGGCAATCACCCCAGCCGTTTTTTTTTCGCCTTGCGGGACGCGAAAGCTTTGAGCGACTTTTTTCTTGCCATTCAGTGTGCGTGTGTCCACCAGTTGCACCAGATCACCAGCGTGGGTAATCTCAAGCAGAAAGGGAATTTCTTTTTGTTCCAGTCCAAAAGCTGGCAAACGCTGCGTGGGGTCTGCATCGTCACATTTGCGGTGATAGTAGGAATCAAGTGCCTGAAGAATCATCCTCGTGTCTCCTCAAAAGGCGGTATTTCAACCACACCTGCCACCATCTTTGCGTTAAAAAATCGCGGCTGAGGGTCAGACGGATACGTGAAATCCAGGTCATGCAGCATCCAGCCCAGATCACGGGTTTCATCGATCGGCGCTTTGGAAATGGGCGTATCAGCGTCAACCAAGCGAACGTCCGCAGCAAACTCGCGGCAACCCAGATACGGCTGATTGATGCACTGCCCTTTGCGGGCACGGCGGGCAAACATCTCGGTGTATTTCACCAGCGGATCAGTGCAGTCCGGCATCAGCAACAAATCGGCGTGAATGCGGTAGGCCACATCACGCAAAAAGTAACCTGCGCGTTGCACACGATCTTCCTCAATGTTCAAGTGAAGCGACCCTTTTCCTTCTTTCATGGCACGTTCGACGTTACTAGTGAGGATTTTTTCTTTGACCTCATTGCGCCGCAAGTTGATCCAGCGAATGGGTTGAAGAACTTCAATGCGATGCACCCGCCATCGAATGGCGGGCTTCCACAAAATGGCATCAAAAATAGACCGCGCCGCCGACGGTGTCATCACGTCATACGAGACGCGCTCAACCTTCATCTCCGGTCGCGTAAAACAGGCAAACGGGCCTGAGACTTCAAGACAAAAATGGGTCATCACATCCTTTCAGAGGGCAAAACCACTCGGGTTATAGACATCATCGTATGGCTTCAGGCCAAGCGTGGGGTCGTAAACATTTTCGGCATTCACCTGCACATAAAGCCCTGGCATGGGCAGCGTCAAACTGCCCTGCGCCAGCATTTTGTCAGCCACACGTTTGTGGATGCTGATGGTGTAGCGCTGAAGTTTGCGCATCAGCCAGCGTGCCGGGCCAAGAGCAGCCAGTTCACCCAGCAGTTTTTCAATCTCGTCATGGTGCGCCGCATAGCGAACCACCACTGTCGCTGAATCAGCGTCGTCAATCAAGCGAAACGCATCAGCAGCAGAACGAAACTGCACACCCAGGGTTTTGGGTTGTACCTTGAGCATCGCCACAATGCCTTTGCTGTCCAGATTGACGGTGCTGTAAAACTGCTGAAAGTAGCGGGCAAACAAACTGCGCTCCAGCGGGTCGGCGTGTTGATTGTGCAAAGTGCTGATGCACGATTGCGCTGCCTTTCGCAAGTGTCCGACAGGTGGAGGCTCCGGTGGCACAAACACCACCACGCGCCCCTTGCCGTTCAAACGTCCCTCGCGGTTGCAGCGCCCTGCTGCTTGTGCAATCGCGTCCAGTCCGGCCAACGCACGATAGACCACCGGAAAATCAATATCCACACCCGCCTCAACCAATTGCGTACTGACCACACGCAATGGCCGTGGATCGCTGCCCTCACGCTTGGCGTGGAGTCGGGCCTTGATGTCGTCGATGACCGCTTTGCGATGCGCGCCGCACATCAGTGCCGACAGGTGCAGTGTGTCGGGCGGCAGCAATCGGTGTAATTCACGGGCGGCTTTGCGGGTGCTGACGATGGCCAGCACACAGTCTTCGGATTCGATTTGCGCCGCCACTTCAGTCCAGGGTGTGGGTATGTTCCAGTCCGTTGGCAGTTTGACTTCTACCCGTTTGAGCGCATCAAACAGCGCATCAGGGTTGTCGATGATTTCACGCACGTTGTCCAGTCCACGCAGATTGAGGCTGGCATCAAAATAATCGGTGGTATTGAGAGCAGGCTGGGTGGCCGTACACAGCACCACGGTGACACCGTAGTGTTTCACCAGCAGATTGAGTACATCCAGAATGGGCTGCAAAAATTCAGGTGGCAGTTGCTGTGCTTCGTCGAGTACGATGACGCTGCCCACGATGTTGTGCAGCTTGCGACAGCGTGATGTCTTGGCTGCAAACAAGGACTCAAACAATTGCACGTTGGTCGTCACGATCAGCGGCGCGTCCCAGTTTTCACAGGCCAGACGGCTGCGGGCGGTTTCGTCCCTGTCTGCCGCGTCGGCTTGGCTATGGTGCTCGATCAATACCTCGTCACCCAGTGTTTTGAATACCTCACGAAACACGTCGGCAGTTTGCTCGATGATGCTGGTGTAAGGAATGGCATAGATGACACGTCGCTGGCTGTGCGTTTGCGCGTGATTCAGGGCAAACGCCAGACTGGACAAAGTCTTTCCGCCGCCGGTAGGCACCGTGAGCGAAAAGAAACCGGCAAGCAGAGAGGCCTTGTCGCGGCATTGGCGCAAGATGTCGGCACGCAGCACATTCACGGGTGATGGTGGGGTCTGCGCAGCCTTGGTGGCCATGTGCATGTCGAAGGCTGCCAGCATGGCATCCAGTGTTGGGAAGCCCTCGCGCCTGGCAGGTCTGGCCTTGTCAAAGTGTGCCTCAGTGTCCAGAAAATCAGCATCCACCAGACACGAAAAAAGCAACCGAATCCACAGTGCGCAGCCTGCTGCACCGCCTGGAATTTGGCACAAGTCGGGAATGAAGTCGCCCGAATCAAGAATGCTGGCGGGTGGTTTTGCATCTTTGGCCTCTTGCAGTTCGGTCTGGCAGTCAGCTTGTGTTAGTCGCTGATTAAGGCCGCCGTCCCAATCGTCCAGTCCCGCATGGTGACCAGCGATCAGATAGGCCAGCACGTGGGCGGCCAGTTTGCCATGGATGCCATGCGTTTTCTCAAGCCTTTCTATTGCCCACAACGCACCGGCGGCAGAGTGTGTTTTTTCGCGTCCCCCTACTTTTCCTTCGATGTGCGCGTCCGGGTTGTCGGACAGTTGTACGTAGCGCTGAAAGCCAGGCCGAAATTTGCCCAAATCATGCCACAGCCCCGCCAGCCACGCCCAGCGTGTTTGGGTGCCGCTTTCAAATGCGTGCGAAAACTCGGCAGCTAAACCTGCCACAGATTGCAAGTGGTGGGTGAGAAGATGCCCACCGGAATGAGCGAATGAATCTGACATGGCGCAATCCCCTTAAAGTTCCAGATTGGTGCATAGACGACACCTGATGCAACAGCCCACAAAAGCTTACAAAAACCCACTCAGCACACAACACCGCCCCTACGTTGTGATGCCGCTACCCCCTACTTGTACATCACCGACACAATCTCGTAATGGCGCAGGCCGCCTGGGGCTTGCACTTCGGCCTCGTCGCCTTCTTCTTTGCCGATCAGGGCGCGAGCGATCGGGCTGTTGATGTTGATCAGCCCCAGCTTCAAGTCGGTCTCGTCCTAGGAGCCTGTCGGATTTGACGGGCCAGAAAAGTGGCACATTTCAAAATTTCTTAAAAAATGAATGTCACTGTAGTCTGTGATGTTTATCATTGAATCAATCATACAGTAGCGACATCCTCGCTCAAGGCTTTCTTCCGTGCCTCTCCCTGGATCCGTGACTTCAAAAACCACGTACCCCCGCTAACCCGATTTCCCAAAATTTTCGAGCAGTTCTTCTACATTTTTCCTATCCGAGCCGTCTATTTTTGTTATCTGGCACGGTTGCAAGTGATGATCGTCGTTATTTCATGTGATTTGTCAATTTTTGAACGTTGCTTTTCCTACCAAGTATTTAACCTGGCATTTTCTGTTGGTTTGTTGGCGTTGGTTTCAGCTTTACGCGGTATTCAGCTCATTGTCATAGCGCTCAAACACCGTTTAGATCTTAGCGTTTTCTCCCAGTCCCAATACCCAGCATCTGCCAGTTTTGATCATTCGGCCAGCTTTGTACATGATTTCATGTTGCCATTTTTGCTTTACTGATAAAACGAATTTCCCCAGATGTTAGCAAAACAAACGGTCGTCCCGGTATGTCACTATGGACTATTTTTGTATGTGGTATTTTGCGTCTCGACCTTAATATCGACTATGA
>CAIJOK010000038.1 GCA_903822205.1 uncultured beta proteobacterium
GACTGCCGCGATGTATCTGTTTTGGATGATCATCATGGGGCTGCTGTTTCAATGGCGCGGCATTGTGATGTCCACTGTGGCAAGCTCGCTGGCCATTTTGGGGCTGATCGTGGCAGAAAATGTTGGCCTGCTGCCAAAGCCCAATTACAGCGTTGGCATCACCCAATGGATTGTTTCCACATGCTTGTTTGGCATGACCGCAGCGTTGACCTATCACATCAACCAAATCACTCGCCTTGCGCTGGTGCGCGCCGAGCATGAAATCGATCAGCGCCGACGCGCCGAAGCACTGTTAGCCGAGAGTGAGCAGCGACTTGCTGCCCTGCTCAGTGAGCAACAGGCCATTTTGCACAGCGATATCGTCAGCCTGCACATTACGCGAAACCGCCATGTTCTCTGGGCCACCCCGTCCTTGGTACACGCCTTGGGGTATGACTTGCCTGAGGTACTGGGGCGTGATACCCGCTCAATTTTTCCGAGTGAAGAGGCCTACCAGGCTATGGGTAAGGCCGCTTATCCCGTCCTTTTGTCCCATCAGAAATTTCGTACACAAACTCAATTACGCCACAAGAATGGCACGCTGATCTGGTTTGACATTTCAGGTACGATGTTTGGCAAGAATTCGGATCAAGTGCTGTGGTCGTGTGTGGACATCACCGCCCAAAAAATGGCCGAGGCAAAATTGATTGAAGCCCAGCAAGAGGCTTTGGCCGCTACCGTTGCCAAAAGCCGTTTTTTAGCAACCATGAGCCACGAGATCCGCACACCGATGAACGGGATTCTGGGCATGGCAAACATTCTGGTGTTGCCCGACATCAAGGACGCTGATCGGCAAAGCTGCGCCAGAACCGTCCTGAACTCTGGCAAAACCCTGATGAAGCTGCTCGACGACATTCTTGACCTCTCCAAGGTTGAAGCCGGCCATTTGAATCTGGAAATGACGGTGTTTGATTGCGGGCAGGTGATGCAGGAAGTGCAGATCATGTTTGCAGAATCTGCCAGGCGCAAGGGGCTTGCCATCGCGTTCAACTGCGATGCCATGGACGGTCAACGCTTTATCGGTGATTCGCACCGTTTGCGTCAGATGCTTTCCAACCTGGTCAGCAATGCGATCAAGTTCACCCCACAGGGCAGCATCCACGTTGAATCCCGTCAGGTGATGCGCGATGAGGACACGGCAGTGATCGAATGTTCTGTGACAGACACCGGCATCGGTATGCCTGTGGACAAACAATCTTTTTTGTTCAAGCCCTTTTCACAAGCCGATAGTTCGACGACGCGAAGGTATGGCGGCAGCGGCCTGGGTTTGTCGATCGTGCATTCCATGGCTACCCTGATGGGAGGCGACACAGGGGTGCAGAGCGAAGTGGGTCAGGGTTCGCGTTTCTGGTTTCGCGTCCGTGTCGGCCTTGTCAGTACCCATCAGGGCGCTTACCAGACGCAAGCATCCGACTCGCTGCCCATGGAGGTCGCACTTGCACAGTTATCGGGTCACGTCCTGGTGGTCGAAGATGACGAAAACAACCGCGATGTGATCCAGGGGTTACTCCAGTACCTCGGACTCAAGGTCACGTTTGCCGAGAATGGCCTGATGGGTGTGTTGGCCATGACGCAGGGCGGTAGCGACAAGGCAGACCTCATCCTGATGGATGTTCAAATGCCGGTCATGGATGGCTGTGAAGCCACGGTGCGGATACGGCAATGGGAACAGACAACCGACCAGATTCGCCACCCCATCATTGCCATGACGGCCAACGCATTTGATGAAAATCGTCGTCAGTGCATGGCCGCAGGCATGGACGATTTCATGACAAAACCAATTGTCTCTATGGATGCGTTGGCTGGGACGCTAAGGCAATGGCTGCCTGCCAAGTTCGTCACACAGGTCAGCCCCAAGGGGCCATCGGCATCTGTATTGGCATCTGTATTGGCATCTGCTACGACAACCCTGCCGGTGGATGTGGTTCGCGTGACAGCCATTTTGTGCAAACTCGAATCCCTGCTTGCCAAAAGCATGTGCAGTGCCATTGACACGTTCAACGAACTTCAAGCGGTGGTGACCGGCACAGCGCTTGAGCATGACATCACGGACATCAAGTGGTTGATAGACGAACTTCAGTTTGAACAAGCGCTATTGCGCCTGCGTAGCATGGATAGCATCAAAGCCGTGAAAGGCCAACACAATGACTGACCCATTACCCCTCATTCTTGCCATTGACGACACGCCTGCCAATCTGCTGACACTCCGAAAGGCCCTTGGAGATGCGTTTGACCTGCAAATTGCAACCTCCGGTGCGACCGGCCTGGCATTGGCGATTGAATTTCTTCCAGACCTGATCCTGCTGGATGTGATGATGCCCGACATGGATGGTTATGAAACGTGCCGTTGTTTGCTGGAAAACCCCGCCACCCGCGATATTCCCATCATTTTTATCACGGCACAAAACAGCCCTGACGATGAAACGCGGGGGCTTCAGGCGGGCGTGGTCGATTTCATCTCAAAGCCGATCAACCCGACCGTGCTACAGGCCAGGGTACGCACCCACCTGGCGATGAAGCGACTCACGGATCAATTGCGGGCGATGGCCTTTGTCGATGGATTGACCGGCATTTCTAACCGGCGCTGTCTGGAAGAAACCCTGGCAAGAGAATGGCGCGCCTGCCTGCGTGCCCGTTCGCCTTTGGCGATCGCCATGATCGACATTGACCATTTCAAGCGATTGAACGACAGTTATGGCCATCAGTCGGGCGATGCATGCCTGGTGGCTGTGGCATCGGCACTGAAAGCGTGCCTGGGTCGAGCACACGATTTGGTCGCTCGCTATGGTGGTGAAGAGTTTATTTGCCTGTTTCCAAGCACTGATTTGGCTGGGGCACAAAGAAAGGCTGAAGAACTCAGACAGTCTGTTCAAGACTTGGGCATACCCAATGAAGGTGCAAGTGCAGTGTCTGTTGTGACCGTCAGTGTTGGTTTGGCTGTAACCATTCCGACCACCGAAATGACCACAAAGCAACTAATGCACAGCGCAGACACCCAACTTTATGAGGCCAAGCGGACAGGACGTAACCGAATATGTTGCATTGAGTTCCTGGATGGGTAGCGACCCCCTCGCAGAAATAACGGCCAACCCCTGTGTGCCAATCGTTGCTTTGACCGCTCACCACCCGCCACACTTCTTCGCAAAAAGCATGGGAACGATGACAGGGAAACTACAGTTACCAAAGTACCGGCTCAAGCGCGGGCTTGCCTAGGCTGGATAAACCGCCAGCTTTGATAAATCAGCCACGCGGTTCATGGCCTGGTGCAGGGTTTGTAATAAGCACAGGCGGTTTTGGCGAATATCTGCATTCTCAGTATTGACCATCACGCCGGCAAAAAAATCATCGACGGGGGTGCGCAGTACCGACAGGGTTTGCAGCGATGCGGTGTAGTCGCCACTTTCTATTTGTGCTGCGGCCTGCGGAAGGGTGTTTTGCAGGGCAGCAAACAAGGCTTGCTCTGCCGGTTCTGTCAGCAAAGACGGGTTGATGTGCGCATCGACCACCGTATCCGATTTTTTGAGAATATTGCCGATGCGCTTGTTGGCCGATGCCAATGCAGGGGCCGCAGGCAATGCTGCAAACGCCCGCACTGCCGCCAGCCGTTTGGGCACCTCGGCCAGTCGATCAGGACGCTGTGCCAGCACGGCATCAACCTCTGGCGCACGGTAGCCCTGGTCTCTCAGCATCCCTGCCAGACGGTCAAAAACAAAGTCGGACAAAGTCACGCGAACATCTGTGGCCTGCACTGCAAAGGCTGACGCAGCGGCTGAGATCAGCGCGGACAGGTCGATGGCCAGGTCTCTTTCGATCACCATGCGGATCACACCCAACGCATGGCGGCGCAGCGCAAAGGGGTCTTTGTCGCCGGTAGGCAGACAGCCAATGCCAAACAGCCCCACCAAAGTCTCCAGCTTGTCGGCCAGTGCCACCACGATGCCGGTCAGGTGGCGTGGCAAAGCATCGCCGGCAAAGCGGGGTTTGTAGTGGTCTTCAATGGCGCAGGCGATGTCATCAGACAGGCCATCGTGACGGGCGTAATAGCCACCCATGATGCCCTGCAATTCAGGAAACTCGCCCACCATGTCCGTCAACAGATCGCATTTGGCCAAACGTGCAGCCGTTACAGATGCGGCAGCCAGATCAGGCGGCGCACCGGTTAGCCCGAGCGCGGCAGTGATCAGGCCAGCAATGCTTTGGGCTATCTGGCAAACCCGCTTTGTACGGTCGCCCAAGCTGCCCAATTGGTGGTGATAAACCACTTTGCCAAGTCCGGCCACACGCGATTCAAGCGACTTTTTGCGATCCTGGTCAAAGAAAAACTGGGCATCGCTCAAACGCGGGCGAACCACCCGCTCGTTACCCTGGATCACGGCGCTGGGGTCTGTCGGACTGATATTGCTGACCACCAAAAACTGGTGGGTTAAATGGCCTTTCGCATCCATCAGCGGAAAGTACTTTTGATTGGCTTTCATGGTCAATACCAGGCACTCAGCCGGTACGCTCAAAAACTGTCGGTCAAACTGGCACACCAGCACATTGGGGCGTTCCACCAGCGCGGTTACCTCGTCCAGCAGGGCATTGTCCTGAATGACCGTGCAAGTCTTGCCCACACGGTCGGCGGCGGCCTGCAACTGGCGGGCAATCTCGGCGCGGCGATCAGCAAATGACGCGATAACGGCTCCATCGCGGCGCAAAGTGTCGGCGTAATCATCGGCGTGTTCGATCACGACCGGCGACTGCACCGCCTCAAAGCGGTGGCCCTGTGTGGTGTTGCCAGCCGTCAGGCCCAGCGCCCTGACAGGCACAACATGGCTGCCGTGCAGTGCCACCAGGCCATGCACCGGCCGCACAAAGTTCACACTGCTCCAGCCCGGCAATTCGCAGTCGGTGTGCAACTGGTAGCTCATCATTTTGGGGACGGGTAGGGTGGTCAATACAAGGTCCAGCGCCTGCTGCAAGCCTGCTGTCAGCGTCACGCCGCGCACCTGACGGTCGTAAAACAAGGCCACCGTTTTGCCGTCAGGGGCCTGGCGCAGACCCGCTACGGTAGCCACAGGGTCAGACATATCCGCCCCCACAGCTTGCAGTGCTTGCAATTTTTTAAGCAGCGCGGGCGTGGCGTGGCCATTCGCATTCAGCCCCACACTGACAGGCATCAGCTTTTGGGGCTGTATGCCGTCAGGGGCCGCATCCAACACCTGCGTGATATGAACCGCTAAACGGCGTGGTGTGGCATAAGGAGTGACCACCGACGCATCCTGCGCCAGCCCCAGTGAGCCTAAATGCTTTGCCAATTGACCGGCAAAGGCTTGACTGAGTTTGTCAAGAGATTGGGGTGGCAGTTCTTCGGCCAGCAATTCAACGAGAAGGTTATTCATGGGGGAGATTTAGAGCTGATGGTGCGTTGGGCAATGTCGTATGGTTTGCAATGGCGGATGGTCGGCCATGTGAGCATCAGGGCGTTCCGGCAGCTACCCATTGGCGCGGGGCCATCGGAAAGCCCTGCCTGGAGCGACTTTCCAGATAGCTTTGCGCCACGGTACGCGCCAGGTTACGGATGCGGCCCATGTAGGCGGCCCGCTCGGTCACGCTGATGGCCCCTCTGGCATCCAGCAAATTAAAACTGTGGGCGCATTTCAGGACTTGTTCATAGGCCGGCAGTGCCAACTGTGCGTCCATCAGATGTTTGGCCTGGCGCTCATGCGCTGCAAAGGCCGCAAACAAAAAATCAGCATCGCTGTGCTCAAAGTTGTACGCTGATTGTTCAACCTCGTTTTGCTTGTAAACATCGCCATAGGTCAGCCGTGTGCCGTCGCTGGCCTCTGTCCAGGTTAAGTCAAAGACGTTATCCACCCCCTGCAAATACATCGCCAGGCGTTCCAGCCCGTAGGTGATCTCGCCGGTGATAGGTCGGCAGTCCAGTCCGCCCACTTGCTGAAAATACGTGAACTGGGTGACTTCCATCCCGTTTAACCAGACCTCCCAGCCCAATCCCCAGGCCCCCAGCGTGGGGTTTTCCCAATCGTCCTCAACAAAGCGCACGTCGTTGGTTTTTAGGTCAAACCCCAGGGCCAAAAGACTGCCCAGATACAAGTCCAAAATGTCGGCAGGTGCGGGCTTTAAGACCACCTGGTATTGGTAGTAGTGCTGCAAACGGTTGGGATTGTTGCCATAGCGACCGTCCTTGGGGCGGCGGCTGGGCTGCACATAGGCGGCACGCCAAGGCTCTGGCCCCAGCGCCCTTAAAAACGTCGCCGTGTGCGATGTGCCTGCGCCTACTTCCATGTCGTAGGGCTGCAATAAGGCGCAGCCTTGTTGGTCCCAATACGATTGGAGCGTCAAAATAATTTGCTGGAAGGTCATCATAGGAAGGGCGGGCTGTCAAAAATGCACGCAAAAAGGGCATGAAAAAGGGGCCTGAAGTTTACCTGCCGATATTTGCGGTATCTGCGGTATCTGCGGTATCTGCGGTATTTGCGGAACTGACGATGGAGGTGTCTGACAAAATCCTGTACATGACTGCAAATTTACCCCCCACATTGACCCTGACCCGCCCAGATGACTGGCATGTTCACGTGCGAGATGGCCTGATGCTGACCACCGTGGTGCCACACACCGCAGAGCGCTTTGGCCGGGCCGTCATCATGCCTAATCTGCGCCCACCTGTGACCACCACACAGGCTGCGACGGACTACGCTGCCCGCATCATGGCCGCTGTGCCGGACGGTGTGCAGTTTGTGCCACTGATGACGCTCTACTTGACCGCGCACACACCGCCTGATGAGGTACGGCGCGCCCAGGCAGCCGGCATTGTGGCGGCCAAGTTTTACCCCGCAGGTGCCACCACCCACAGCGACGCAGGCATCAGCGACTGGCGGCAGATCACCCCCACGCTGGCGGCTATGCAAAAAGCGGGCATGCCGCTGTTGATCCACGGCGAGGTTACCGCTGTGGACGTGGACATTTTTGACCGAGAGGCCGTTTTTATCGACACAGAGCTGGCCCCCTTGCGCAGGGCTTTTCCAGCGTTGCCCATCGTGCTTGAACACATCACCACACGCCAAGCTGTGCAGTATGTGCAGGAGGCCGATTGGTTTTTGGCTGCAACCATCACCGCGCACCACCTGCTGTACAACCGCAATGCCCTGTTTGCGGGCGGACTGCGGCCACATTGCTATTGCCTGCCGGTGCTTAAGCGCGAAAGTCACCGCCTGGCCCTGCTGCAAGCGGCCACTGGCGGCTGTGCGCGGTTCTTTTTTGGGTCAGACAGTGCGCCCCACTTGGCTAAACAAAAAGAAAGCGACTGTGCTTGCGCTGGTTGCTACACCGCCAATGTGGCCATCGAGATGCTGGCGCAGGTCTTTGAATCAGCGAATGCCCTGCACAAACTAGAGGCCTTTGCCAGTTGGAATGGGGCCGATTTTTATGGCTTGGAACGCAACACCGACACCCTGACGCTTCAACGTGCCCCCTGGACAGTGCCAGACCACCTGCCATGCGGCCCGGACCACATCCGCCCTTTGTGCGCGGGCCAGACGCTGGACTGGCGGGTGCATCGTCCACTGGATGAACCCTTGGCCCAAACACCGTCGGGTCTGTGTTGCGCCAAAGTGTAGGATGCGCAGGACGTGCAGGATGAGTTGGATACCGCAGGCGGTGAACTGTGACCCACCACCAGTGGCTGTGATTTGCTATCCTTCAGACCTGTTGTAACCACCGCGTGTCATGCGTTTGCCCTGTGTCTGACCCCCTTTCTGGTATTTCTGATCTTTATCACCCGCCTGAACGGCTGGACAAGCGCACGTTTTTGCAAAAACTGGCCGAGTTTTTGCACCCCGGTCCAGACTCTACCGACGAACTGATCGGTACCCTGGTCGATGCCGAGCACAACCACCTGATCGGTGCAGATTCGCGACGCATGCTTGAAGGCGTGATTCGGATGGCCGATATGAGCGCCGGCGATGTGATGGTGCCATCGACACGCATGGACGTGATCGACATCAATGCCCCGCAGGATGCCATTTTTAATGCCGTGATCGATACCGCACACTCGCGTTTTCCGGTGTTTGAGTCTGACCGTGACAACATCATCGGCATCCTGATGGCCAAAGACCTTCTCAAGTACCAGCGTGCGCAAGGTCTGCATCTGCGTACCTTGCTGCGGCCCGCTGTATTTGTGCCCGAAAGCAAGGATTTGAATGATCTCTTGCGCGACTTTCAAAGCAAGCACAACCATCTGGCCATCGTGATCGACGAGTTTGGCCGCGTAGCCGGCTTGGTCACGTTGGAGGACGTGCTGGAGGAGATCGTGGGCGAGATCGAAGACGAGTTTGACCATCGGCACAACCCATCCGACATCTACAGCCTGGCTGGTGGCAGTTACCGCGTCAACGGTGATACGCCGATCGACCGCATCGAACAGGCTTTCAACATCAGTCTGACCAGTACCGAATTCGATGCCGACCACTTTGACACCATTGGCGGCCTCATCGCCCACGAGGTAGGCCATGTACCCAGGCGAGGCGAGCACCACGTTTTGTCCGGCCTGGACTTTGCCGTCATGCTTACCCAAGGCAGCTCTGTCAAATGGTTCAAGGTCACACCGCTGCCCCATGCCGCACCCTGATGCCTCCTTGGGCCCGCGCAGCAGGGTGTCACTGTGGGCACTCAGTCTGTCGGTTTTGGCCGGTGTGCTGCTCGCAGCCTGCCTGGCTTGGCCCGTCGCGCTGCCTCTAGCGTTGTCCAGTTTGGGCCCGCGTCTGGGGCAACCACTGTGGTGGGGTGCCCTGCTGGCCGTTGCCCTGCTGGCTTGGTTGCAAGCGGTTTGCACCTCTTGGCGCATGGCCGCTTTGTGCGGGTGGCTGTTTGCCACAGCGCATCTGGCCTTCACTTTTGGCTGGCTGTTCACGTCCATGCACACGTATGGCGGACTGCCTGCGCCGTTGGCTGTGCTGGCCGTGCTGGCATTGGCAGGTTTTTTGGCCCTGTATTACGCCGCTGCGGGTGCTGCCTATTGGGTGTTGGCACCCACCCATCCTGCGATGTCTGCGCTTGTTTTTGCTGCAACGTGGCTGCTAGCAGAGCTGGCCCGGGGCACGTGGCTGACCGGTTTTGGCTGGGGTGGGGTGGGTTATGCCTTGGTTGACGGGCCGTTTAGACCGTTGATTCCGTGGCTGGGGGTGTATGGCACGGGCGCAGTGGCCGCAGCGGTAGCGGCCCTGGTGGCCATGACGACTGTGGCTGTGCGCTGGTGCATTGCCTGGCGATGTCCGTCTGACATTCCATACAGCGCCATTTTGGCCCTACTGGCCATACCCGTCATCCTGTGGCTGATGAACATGGTCCCGCTGCCCACTGGCGGGTCAAGTGGCCCCATCAGCGTCACCCTGTTACAGGGCAACATTGCCCAAAGCGACAAGTTTGACAACAGCACCGGTGTGCCGGTGGCTTTGCGTTACTACGGCGAACAGCTTAACGCCGGTCAAAGTAGCCTGATCGTGACCCCTGAGACCGCTCTGCCACAACTGCCTCTGCACCTGCCTGCGGGCTATTTGCAGGCCTTGCAGCAGCGTTTTGGGCAGGGCACACAAGCCGCCCTGGTGGGCATACCGCTCGGCGGTGCGTCAGAGGGCTACACCAATTCAATCATGGGTATCAAACCTGGCATGGCTCGTCCTTGGCACTACCACAAGCACCACTTGGTGCCGTTTGGAGAATTTACCCCCCCCTTGTTCAAGTGGTTTACCCGTTTGATGAACATCCCACTGGGCGACTTTGACCGTGGCGGCTTGGCCCAGCCCACCTTTGATTGGCAAGGCCAGCGTTTAGCGGCCACCATCTGCTATGAAAATTTGTTTGGCGAAGAGATCGCAGCAGGGTTTGCCGACCCTCACAGTGCGCCCACCATTTTGGTCAATATCAGCAACTTAGGCTGGTTTGGCGATCATTTGGCGATGGATCAGCATTTGCAGATCACCCGCATGAGGGCGCTAGAGTTTGACAGGCCATTTTTGCTGTCCACCAACACCGGCCACACGGCCATCGTCGATCACCTAGGACAGGTCACTTATGCGGCGCCACCGCACACACAGTACGCGCTGACTGGACAGGTCACGGGCAGAACCGGACTCACACCATTTGCCAAATGGGTGGCACACTATGGCTTGTGGCCGCTGTGGCTGTTGGCCATTGCCGTGCTGCTGACAGCCCGGAATGCATGACCCCACGTCAGGCGGTTACACCCCTGGTTTTTAACCCTATTTTTTATCCTCATGGAGATCGTTATGTCCCTTATCAACAAGCAAATCAAGCCATTCAAGGCGATGGCTTACAAAAACAATGAATTTTTTGAGGTCACCGACCAAACCTTGAAAGGCAAATGGTCTGTGCTGGTGTTTTATCCGGCAGACTTTACGTTTGTGTGCCCTACCGAGCTTGAAGACCTGGCCGACACCCACGCCGAGTTTGCCAAAATTGGCGTTGATATCTATGGTATTTCTACCGACACCCACTTTGCCCACAAGGCCTGGGCTGATACATCGCCCGCCATTCAAAAAGTGCAATATGCCCTGATCGGCGACCCCACGGGTCAATTGGCACGCAACTTTAAGGTGATGATCAAAGGCGCTGGTTTGGCGCTGCGCGGAACGTTTGTGATCAACCCCGAGGGCCTGATCAAACTGTGCGAAATCCACGACAACGGCATTGGCCGCGATGCCCATGAGCTGCTGCGCAAAGTCAAGGCTGCCCAATATGTGCATGACAACCCCGGCGAGGTCTGCCCTGCCAAATGGACTGCCGGAGCCGCCACCCTGAAGCCCTCACTGGCCTTGGTTGGCAAAATTTAAGGTTTGTGACACACGGCGCTCACATCGCTCAAAACGCCAACAGCGCAGTCGCCCGATAAACTAAGGACAGATTAAACGCCCTCACAAAACGGCATCCACACGATGCCGTTTTTGTTTGGGGCCTGCCCGCATGGCCTCCCTGGCGATCATCACCCGCCTGACCCGCCAGCTCCCTAGCGGCGCAAGACTGCACAGGTCGTATTGACGATCACCCTTTAAGGCCCCACGATGAATCTCGCCATCACACCTTATGCTGTTTCTGTTCAAGACTACCTAGCAGGTGAACCCCACGGCCTCGTCCGTCACGAGTACGTCAGCGGTCAGGTCTATGCCATGGCGGGTGCCAGTGAAAGGCACAACCGCATTGCCGGCAACCTGTTTTTTCACCTGCGGGCCGCCACACGGGGCACACCATGCGCTGTCTTTATTCATGACATGAAGCTGCGCATCCTGCACCAAGACAGTTTTTATTACCCCGATGTGATGACCACCTGTCACCCCCGTGATACGCAGTCTTTGTACAAAGAGTACCCCAGTTTGGTGGTTGAGGTCTTGTCACCCTCGACCGAGGTGATCGATCGGCGCGAAAAGCTGATCGCCTACCGCAACTTGGCATCCATGCGTCACTACTTGATCGTCTGGCAAGAAGAGAAGCGCGTTGAATGGCACAGCCGAAACGCTCAGGACGGCTGGGGAGTCACGGTGCTGGACGGCTCAGGCCACATGGACATTGCCCTGAATGATCTGCACATCCAGCTTTCACCTTTGGATGTCTATGAAGACGTGAAATGGTTGTAGTGCTCCACTGCGCTTGCTGCGCTCTCCGCAGCAGATCACGTCCCCTCTGTGGGTATCTTGGGATCCCTTTTTGACAGGCACGGCACAATCTGCATCACCCACACTCCCCATCCATCGCCCATGACCACACTCTCAGCCCCTCATCAGCCTGGCCTTTTGGGCCTGTCCAAATCGTTTGAGCCTGCCGCCCTTGAGGCCCATTGGGGGCCAGAATGGGAGCGTCGCGGCTATAGCGTGGCCGGCTATCGCGGCACGGGTGTGCCAGACGCACAGGCCGCTGCCAATGGCCGCAACTTTGCCATTCAACTGCCGCCGCCCAACGTGACCGGCACCCTGCACATGGGGCATGCGTTTAACCAAACCATCATGGACAGCCTGACACGCTACCACCGCATGGCAGGCTTCAATACGGCTTGGATACCGGGCACTGACCACGCCGGTATCGCCACCCAGATCGTTGTTGAGCGCCAGTTGCAAGCCCAGGGCATCAGCCGTCACGACATGGGCGGCACACCGGCCCTGGCCCGCCAAAACTTTATCGCCCGCGTGTGGGACTGGAAAGTTCAAAGTGGCAACACCATCACCACCCAGATGCGCCGCCTGGGCAACAGCGTGGATTGGAGCCGTGAATACTTCACCATGGACGACAAACTGTCACAAACCGTGACCGACACCTTTGTGCGTCTGTACCAGCAGGGGCTGATCTACCGTGGCAAGCGCCTGGTCCATTGGGACCCCGTTTTGATGAGCGCCGTCAGCGACCTGGAGGTGGAGAGCGCCGAAGAAGACGGCTTTTTGTGGCACATCCTCTACCCCTTTGCGGACGGCCCGCAGACCGTCGATGGCGCAGTTGCTGTCGGCCTGACAGTGGCCACCACCCGTCCTGAGACCTTGTTGGGCGACGTGGCCGTGATGGTGCATCCCGAGGACAGGCGTTATGCCCACCTGATCGGGCGGCACGTTCAATTGCCGCTGTGCAGCCGCAGCATCCCCATCATTGCGGACGGTTATGTGGATAAAAACTTTGGCACCGGCGTGGTCAAGGTCACCCCCGCGCACGATGCCAACGACTACGCCGTGGGCCAGCGTCACGGGCTGCCGACGGTTTGCGTCCTGACGCTGGACGCACGGATCAACGCCGAGGCCCCCGCCTGCTACCAGGGGCTGGATCGCTTTGAGGCCCGCACACGGGTTGTGGCCGATCTGCAAATGCAGGGCCTGCTGGCAGAGGTCAAACCCCACCGGTTGATGGTGCCGCGCTGCACCCGCACCCACCAGATCATCGAGCCGATGCTGACCGACCAGTGGTTTGTGGCGATGAGCCGGGTCAGCGCCGCAGACCCCACAGGCAAAAGCATCGCGCAAAAAGCCATCGACGCTGTGCAGTCAGGCGCGGTCAGGTTTGTGCCAGACAACTGGGTGAACACGTTTGACCAGTGGATGGACAACATTCAGGACTGGTGCATCAGTCGCCAGCTTTGGTGGGGCCACCAGATACCCGCCTGGTACGCCACCGATGGTTCAGTTTTTGTAGCAATAGATGCAGACGCAGCGCGCATGGCAGCGCATCAGGCGGGTTATGACGGGCCGCTGACACGCGACCCCGACGTGCTGGACACCTGGTATTCATCGGCGCTGATCCCATTCAGCACACTGGGCAGATCGCTGGACATACCACCGGTCACACCCTCTGATCCTGCCGCCCCTGCCACGGACGACTATTCGCTGTATCTGCCCAGCAGTGTGCTGGTCACGGGCTATGACATCATCTTTTTTTGGGTGGCCCGGATGATCATGATGACCACCCACTTTACCGGCCAGGTGCCCTTCAGACACGTCTATATCCACGGCCTGGTGCGCGATGCCAGTGGCAAAAAAATGAGCAAAAGCGAGGGCAATGTGCTGGACCCCGTTGATCTGATCGACGGTATTGACCTGCCCGCGCTGCTGGTCAAACGTGTGCAGGGCCTGCGCCGACCCGAGACCGCGCCCCAGGTGCAGCGCAACACCCAAAAAGAATTCCCGGGCGGTATTCCGGCCTTTGGTGCTGACGCGCTCAGGTTTACCTTTGCATCGCTGGCATCGCTGGGGCGCAACATCAACTTTGACAGCAAACGCTGCGAGGGCTACCGCAATTTTTGCAACAAGCTGTGGAACGCCAGCCGCTTTGTTCTGATGAACTGCGAGGGCTTTGACTGCGGTACGGCATCAGGTGCAGAGGCTGTACAGGGTTTCAGTGCGCCAGACCGCTGGATCGTTTCCCTGCTGCAAACCGCCATCGCCGATGTGACGCAGGGCTTTGCTGCCTACCGGCTGGACAACGTGGCCGGAGCGGTCTATGACCTGGTGTGGAATGAGTTTTGCGATTGGTATCTTGAGATCGCCAAAGTGCAGATTCAAAAAGGCACCCCAGCCCAGCAACAGGCCACTCGCCACACGCTGATCTCCACGCTGGAGGCTATTCTGCGCCTGGCCCACCCTGTCATTCCGTTTGTGACCGAGTCGCTTTGGCAAGTGGTGGCTCCTGTGGCCGGATGTTCTGATGCATCGGTGTCATCCGTCTCTATTGCCTCTTATCCTGTCAGCCAGCCCGATCAAATCGACGCAGAGGCCATCGCTTACATGGGACGGCTGAAGCAATTTGTTGATGCCTGCCGCAACCTGCGGGGTGAGCTGGGCGTGTCACCGGCGGCGCGTTTGCCGCTCTATGCCTTGGTCACATCGGGCGGTGACGCGGGTTTTGTGACCCAGTCCGCACCGGTTTTGCAGGCCTTGGCACGGCTGTCTGATGTGCGTGTTTTTGATGATGAGGCCGCCTGGACGACGGCAGCACAGGCCGCACCGGTGGCTGTGGTGGGCGGTGTCCGCATCTGCCTGTGGATGGCCGTGGATGTGGCCGCCGAACGGCTGCGCCTAGGCAAAGAACTGGATCGTCTGACGGCTGAGATGACACGTGCGGAGGACAAGCTGGGCAATCCCGCCTTTGTGGCCCGTGCTCCAGCCCCCGTCATTACCCAGGAGCGCCAGCGTCTGGCGGACTTTGCTGCAACACGGGCCAAAGTGCAGCAGCAGATCGCCCGCCTGGGGGGATGATTCGATCACGGCGGGTATATTCCCCATATACTTTCTATTATGACCTGCGAATTGCATCCAGAGCCAGGCAGCCCAAAAATACAACCACGGAAAGCAATACAACCGAAATAAAGATATTCATTTATAAATCCTCAAGTGATAAGAATTGACGTATTTCAAATTATGCCAAATCACATGAACGGCATTATTTTCATTGCCCCGCATGAAAATCATGGGGTACGGACAATTGGGCCAGGGGCAGGGGCAAGCCAGGGCAGGGGCATCGTCCGAAATTGTAGGGGCAACCCTTGCGGTTGCCCCTTCTCATGCGGCTGACGCAAATTGATGCAGTGGCTGACGTAGATGACTTGCGACAACCACCTTCCAACCGACTGGAAAGACTGTTTGGAGACATGAATGGCAAATGGAATATCCGAATCAATGACCGCTGGCGTGTGTGCTTTCGGTTTGAGCACAATAACGCGAAAAACGTTGAAATCATCGATTACCACTGAGGAACTATCACCATGAATCCCCCCATTAATGGCCTGCCTGCCTGCCATCCACCCCGGCGAATTTTTGCGCGAAATACTCGACGAGCTTGGTTTGACGCAGGACGCATTTGCCCATGCCATTGCTGTACCGCCCATGCGCGTGTCGCATATTCTCACGGGTGATCGACCGGTCACGGCTGAACTGGCACTGCGACTTGGGCGAGCACTGGGCCAGACACCTCAGTACTGGCTGAACCTGCAAACCACTTTTGACCTAAAAGTGGCACAAATCAAATTGAAAGACAGTTTGATGGCGGTGCAGGAATTGGCTGCGGCGTGAGCGTAGCCCGTTCATAACATGCTGCCGTCATAGTCTGGATCGATTGCTCAATCCCGTGGTTCTGGCCAAAAATCATGGTGTGCAACGACACGCAAAGTGACCGCAGCAACCTGAGTGCTCACCCAGACTGGCTGCGGTGTTTGCCAGTCAATAATGAACCACCACAACATCAGTACCAAACTTTTTACAAAAGATGTACACAAGCCATTCGGGTCATGGTGCATTCTTGAGATTGACGTGCGGTCCTTAGCAATCCATAGAGGCTATCGGGCCATCCAGAATCGGCCTGGCAAGCCGCAGGGCGTTGAGCACCACCAGGGTTGAGCTGGCCGCCATGCCCAGGCCGGCCAGCCACGCCGGCAACATGCCAGCCACGGCAAGTGGCACACACACGGCGTTGTAGATGGCAGCCCACGCCAGGTTTTGCCTGACCACCTGTAGCGTTTTGCGTGCCAGAACAATGGCCGCCGTGATGTCGCCCAGACGCGCTCCCGACATCACAAAATCAGCCTGCGTCTGCGTCAGCGGAACGGCATTGCCCACGGCGAACGACACCTGTGCGCCGGCCAACAGCGGCCCGTCGTTCAGGCCGTCACCCACCACGGCCACCTTGTGCCCACGACCCTGCGCATCACGCAAAAAGTTCAGTTTGTCCTGCGGTGAGCACCCGCCAGTGGCATGGGCAGCAGCAATGCCCAGTTGGCCTGCCACCCGCCGAACGGCATCAGGTGAATCGCCAGACAGCAGATACACAGCTATCTTGTCGTGCTGCAACGCGGCCACCGTGCAAGCCGCATCGGGGCGAATGTCCTCTTGCAAGGCAAACGTGGCCAGCCAGCCCTGGTCGTCGCTTAAATAAACCTGCGGTGACGCTGATAACGACGGTAAAGACGTGGGCGATACCCCACAAAAACTGGCGGACCCCAAACGCAGATCGGTCGCATCAGCCATGGCCCCGCCCTGCCCTACCCGCCCGCACAGCCCCGCGCCCGAGGTCTCGGTCACAGCATCCGTTTGCCCGCCACCGGCCACTCCACGTGCCTGCGCTGCTGCCACCAAAGCCCGCGATGCCGGATGCAGCGAGTGCTGCGCCAGCGCCGCAGCCAGCGACAAGGCCTGCTCTGTAGTCACCCCGTCGCGGCAGTGGGTTTGCCCCAACACCATTGCGTCACGGGTCAGAGTGCCGGTTTTGTCAAACATCACCGTATCAATGCTGGCCAAGGATGCCAAAGCATCCAGCCGCCTGACCAACACGCCGCGCCGCGCCAGCGACCCGGCTGCAGCCAAAATGGCAGCAGGCGTGGCCAACGACAAGGCGCACGGACAGGTGACGATCAGCACCGACACCGCGACCATCAACGCCCGCTGGGGGTCTTGTCCCCACCAATAGGCCCCTGCCGCCCCTGCTGCTAGCAGAACACACAGCAAAAACGGCCCGGCAATTCGGTCCGCCAGACGGGCAATGGCGGGCTTGGTGGCGGCAGCGCTTTCCATCAGACTGACGATCTGCGCAAAGCGGGTGTCTGCGCCGATGCTTTTAACCTGCACCAACACGGCGGCTTGCAGGTTATGACTGCCTGAAATCACCGTATCGCCCACGTGACGTGACACGGGCCGGGACTCTCCGGTCAGCAGTGACTGATCGACCGAGGTGTCGCCCTGCAAAATAGTGCCGTCGGCAGCAAAGGCCTCACCGGGTAACACCCTCATCACATCATGCACATGCAAGCACCGCGCCGACACACGCTCAAATAAACCACCCGCCGTCTGGCGCAACACACTGTCAGGCAGGCGGTTCATAAAGGCCTCCAGCGCACCCGCTGTGCGGTCACGCCACCGGGCCTCAAGCCAGCGGCCCGACAGCAAAAAAAAGACGAACATGGTCAGCGAATCAAAATAAACCTCGCGACCAAACAAACCCGTGGGGCTAAAAGTGCCTGCGCTGCTCACCCCAAAGGTGATCAACATGCCCAGCGCAACCGGCAAGTCCATGCTGATGCGACCGTGCGTCACATCGCGCCAGGCGTTTTCAAAAAAAGGCCGGCATGAAAAAAACACCACCGGCAAGGTAAGCGCCCACGAGGCCCAGCGCAGCAGATGCCCGGACTCTGCCGACAAGTCCCCGGTGTGCGCCACATAAGACGGATAGGCGTACATCATCACCTGCATCATGCACAAGCCAGACACCATCCAGCGCCACAAAGCCATGCGCTGCGCTGACCGGCGGCGCTCACGCGCAAAAGTATCGTTGGCGGGCACGGCCCTAAAGCCCGCCTGTTGCACTGCGTCCATCCATTGCGACGGCAAAACCGCATCAGCTTGCCACACCACCCGGGCCCTGCGGCTGCCAGCACTGACATCGGCCTGCAAAACCCCAGGCACGGCCCTCAGGGCAGCCTCAACCGTGCCGGCACACGCCGCGCAGTGCATGCCTTCGATCAGGACGTTGGATTCCCAGCAGTTGGCGATGCCATGGGCATCTCCACGGTCAAAGGGGCGGCTAAACGCTGACCACTCGCGCTCATCGTCCAGCACCTGCGTTAGATGGGACAGATGGGTCAGATGGGACGGATCGTGCGCGTCAGACGGGTCAGACACTGTCGCAAGAGGCGGTGTAGAGGGAGATTCTGAAGTAGGCATCACAATAAATTATTGACTGTATATGCTTGGTCAAGCACAGTGACACAGCCCGTCAATCGGGCATAAAGGATGATTTTGTATCAATAAATATATTATAAAATTTATTGTGATAATAAAAACGGACATGCTTAAAGTATCGTTTAAAGCGGGGGCAAGCCCCACCTACTGCGGCCAACCTGCGTTCATACCAATACAGTTTTTTTTCGGCCATTTGCTCATGTTTACCTTGATCAATGACAAACCACACCATAAACCAGCCTGGCAGCCGTTTGCAAAACAGTCATATTGCACTTACCTTGTTAATTTTCAAGTTGATTGAACGGTATTGGGTTTTACCCCGTGGCACATCGCCAGAATCAAGTCGCGCACATAGGCACGAGCATTTACTCCGCTATTGACGACTGCGTAGCCGTATGGGTCAATTGTCCCCGGAATGAACCCGGCCTTTACCAGCGGGTCAAAAATGTCGCCCTCCCACCCGGAATTGCCGAATGGCCGTTTCCCGCTGAACCCTTCGCCTTCGTTCCACACGGCCATTAGCAGCATGCGCAAGTACTCACGCACAGTCAGGTCGTCTCCAGCACTAGAGCTAAAGCGCACTTCGAGTGCAGCCAATAAGCCTGCATCCTTCGGTTGGTCCAGTTCCGGCACGTAGCGTATGCCATCAATAGTCACGTTCATAGTCACGTTCATATCTACATCCTTTGGTTTTTAATACAGTCAGCCAACACGCAGGCAGCAAAGACACACGCTTGGCTACAAATCTGGCGATAGTCACCAGTGTATCTTGATCTGTCACCGATCGTCGCGCACCATGAGGCCATCACGCAATGGATGTCCAGCCTAATGATACGCACTACACGACAATTTCTGTAGATTGAACGTTTGCTTGACCGATTGGATGTAAGTTAGACCATACAAGTTCTTTATCATTGACCTAAAATTGTGAGATCAAATTTAACTATTTGTGTTTTGCTATAAAAATCAACAACTTACGACACTTTAAAAGTGACATCTTGAACAATTTTTTGGTAAATTAAATAATTGCATTCAATGCTAAATAACTTTCATTTTCTGACTTAGCGATAAAACCTGAAGATATGGACTTGCCTGGCTACAAATTTCATCCGCTTAAAGGCGATCGCGATGGTGAGTATGCCGTGACGGTTATGGTTATGGTTATGGTTATGGTTATGGTTATGGTTATGGTTATGGTTATGGTTATGGGCAATTGGCGGATTACTTTTTATTTTGACGGCACTGGTTCAGTTGTAACCGTTTAGACCCCCTCACCGTCATTCCCGCGAAGGCGAGAATCCAGACTTCATGTGCATCCTTTAACATCCAAAAACACTGGATTCCCGCCTTCGCGGGAATGACAAATGTTGTTTGCCTCCACTGGAGTGACTGCATTTGGCATGGGGGGTCTAAACGGTTACGATCCGGAGGAACAAGTCAAGGATGTTGCCAAACGCTACCAGGGCTGTCCCATCAAAATCCGTGTTGCAAAACCAGCCGTAGATCGTCGTTGCCCC
>CAIJOK010000039.1 GCA_903822205.1 uncultured beta proteobacterium
AACATGATGCGTCAAAAGTGATGATAGGAATGGAAAAGTCGCAAAAACTCCACATCTGCGGGGGTTACAGACCGCGTTTTGACAACTTTGGCATGGATTGCGTACACAGCACGACCTTGTATGTCAACGTGAGACACCACCAAAAATTGGATTGATACGGTCTCAGTGCTGGCCGTGATGGGGCTGGCATCAGGCGCGGCTTGGTGCCTTGTACCGGCAGATCGTCAAAGATAAACGAATGAGTCACAATGATTGCTACCAAACTTTGGACACAAGGCCGACCGAACGGCAGACCTCGACGTTGTCGCTGTTTTGGCGCAACACACACAGACCCTGACTGTGGGCGTATTCTTTGACACTGTCGCTCATCACCATGGCTGCCACTGCACCCAGCGCGATCAAAAATCTGGCTACAGCGCTCTTTGGACTGAAAAAAAGCCGATCAGCCGATCAGCCGATCAGCCGATCAGCCGATACGCTGACGCCAACCCTGACGGCACTGATCGAAGGGTTGGGCAACCCCGCCCAAAGTGCTGTCGCAGCTTGCCCGCCAGGGTCGTCCATGCTGGGCCACACCGATTAACAGAACCCCTTTGCCACCTATGCACCACAAAATTTTGATCCTTGACTTTGGTTCACAAGTCACCCAACTGATCGCCCGCCGTGTTCGCGAGGCCCATGTATTTTGCGAGATTCACTCTTGTGATGTGTCTGACGATTGGCTGCGCGCCTATGCCCGTGACGGCAGGTTGCGGGGCATCATCCTGTCGGGCAGTCACGCCAGCGTTTATGCCGACTGCACCGACCGTGCACCGATGGCCGTGTTTGACCTGGGTGTGCCCGTGCTGGGTATTTGCTACGGCATGCAAACCATGGCGCAACAGCTTGGCGGGCAGGTGGCAAGCGGCAAGTCTCGTGAATTTGGCCCTGCAACAGTGCAGGTGCAGGGGCGTTCTGCCTTGCTTGATGGCCTGTGTGATGAGCGGCAGGCAAATGGTGGTGCTGCGCTACGGGTGTGGATGAGTCACGGCGACCAGGTGACGGTACTGCCCCCGGGGTTTGGTGTGATGGCCAGTACCGACCCTTGCCCCATCGCGGGCATGTGCGACGAAGCCCGCCGGTTTTATGCACTTCAGTTTCACCCCGAGGTCACGCACACCCTCAGTGGCACGGCCATTTTGAGGCGTTTTGTGCTGGATATTTGTGATGCTTCGGCTGATTGGGTGATGAGCGACTATGCCCATGAGGCCGTGGCCAAAATTCGCACTTGGGTGGGCGCGGACAAGGTCATCTTGGGCCTGTCAGGCGGGGTTGATTCTGCTGTGGCGGCAGCGCTCATCCACCGTGCGATTGGCGACCAACTGACCTGCATCTTTGTCGACCACGGCCTGTTGCGGCTGAACGAGGCCGATGCCGTGATGGACATGTTTGCTGGCCAGTTGCATGCCCGCGTCATCAAGGTCGATGCGTCTGAGCAGTTTTTGACAAATTTGATCGGCGTGACCGACCCTGAGGCCAAACGCAAGATCATTGGCCGTGAATTTGTTGAGGTTTTTTACGCACAGGCGCAGGCACTGGTGGCCGCTACATCTACCGCAGCAGGCACGGTCAGTCCAGGGACCACCTGGCTGGCGCAGGGCACCATTTACCCCGATGTCATTGAATCTGGCGGACTGCACAACAAAAAAGCCGCCGTCATCAAAAGCCACCACAACGTGGGCGGTCTGCCCGAGCAACTGGGCCTGCGACTGCTTGAGCCTTTGCGTGAGTTGTTCAAGGACGAGGTCAGGCAGCTTGGCTTGGAACTGGGCCTGCCGTACCGGATGGTCTATCGCCATCCCTTTCCGGGTCCGGGGCTGGGGGTTCGCATCTTGGGCGAGGTAAAGCCTGAATATGCTCGTTTACTGCGCCAAGCAGATGCTATTTTTATCGATGAATTGCAAAACTGTAGGGACCCGGCCACCGGCAAGAGCTGGTACGACCTGACCAGTCAGGCGTTTGCCGTATTTTTGCCAGTCAAAAGCGTGGGGGTGATGGGCGATGCGCGCACTTATGACTACGTGGTGGCACTGCGTGCCGTGCAGACCAGCGACTTTATGACGGCTGACTGGGCCGAGCTGCCCCATGCGTTGCTCAAAAAAGTATCCAGCCGCATCATCAACGAAGTGCCAGGCATCAACCGTGTGACCTACGATATTTCAAGCAAGCCCCCTGCCACGATTGAGTGGGAGTGAATCATCCGCCCTTGGGGGTGGTTTTGGGTGAGGTCTTGCGCGTTGCTTTTGGCGATGCGGTGGGTGTGGAGACTGCGTTCTTGACCTCTTTGGAAGCAGGCGTTGTGGCGCTTGCCTGGGCGGGGGCTGTGGCCGCAGATGGTGGCGCGGTCATGGCGGCTGTGGCGATCTCGGTAAATTGCTGTGTTAGCGACTGCCACAACTGCGTGGGGTCGATCAAGCCCGTTGCTGGAGTGGCAATCTCAGCCAAGTTCAGGTTCAAACCCTTGAGTGTGGCCAAGGTCATCTTTTGAACTTCCAGGGCCTGTACTGCGGCAGCCAGCGCCTTGGTGTTTTGGTCCAACCAAAAATGGACGGTTTTGAGGTCATTGATGCGTTTGTCCAACTCTGCAATGTCCAGCGAGGGCACAGCCCAGTTGGCCAAGTTAGGCATGGGTGGCAGGGGGGCGGCTTGGGTCAAATTTTGAAAAAAGTCAAACCCAAAGCTGAATGGGCTGGGCGATGGTGCATGGCTCATCAAAAATCTCCTGGTAGGCTAAAAACAGAGCGATGGTAGGCCACGGTTGGGCCAGCGTCAGGGGTGATTGACAGCACGACGACGATGACGTGGCACAAAGAAGGTCAAGGCGATGACGGCGTGACGGGCCTTTGGCGAGATTTGCGGGCTTCTTTTTTAAGCAGCTTGTTTGTCTGTCTTTGGGCATCTTGCATTTGTCCGTCAGACAGCCACCTCGCAAACTGCGACGGGGTTTCAAGGGTGATGCGTCCCAGTGCCAGCGATCGAAGGTCGTCGATCACCAGCATCGCGGCCTTGGGTAGATCGACCCGATTGCCACACAGCAAGGCACCGCGCCTGCGGCCAATGGCATCAAGCAAATCTGTCGTGCCCAGTGTACTGACACCTTCGAGCTTGAACCTTGCCTGTAGCAGGGCAGGGTAGTGCTGTTGCAAATAGCCCAACAAGGCCAGCGCCACCTCTTCAGCATCAAAGGCATTGCGCCCGATGGCCCCGCAAGCTGCTAGGTTGTGGCCACTTTGGGTGACTGTGATGCGTGGCCACAGCAGCCCGGGGGTGTCGTACAGATAAAAATCATCCGCCAGACTGATCCTTTGCTCGTGTCGCGTGATGCCGGCTTCGTCGCCGGTTTTGGCAGTGCCCTGGCCGGTCAGACTGTTGATCAGCGTGGATTTGCCCACATTGGGAATGCCGCAGATCAGCACCCGCAGGGGCCGAACCATGCCGCCCCGGTGCGGGGCCATCAGCCGGCAAGCGTTGATCAAAGACCGTGCTGCCACTAAGGTAGCGGTCAGTCCCATGGCACGGGTGCAGGGCTGGGCGTTGTAGTGCGCCAGCCAAAGATCCGTGATGTCGGGGTCAGCGAGGTCTTGTTTGTTGAGCACCTTGAGCGTGGGGCGGCCGGCAGTCAGTGTGGCCAGCAAGGGGCTGGCGCTGGAGCCAGGCAGACGGGCATCTAAAAGTTCGAGCACCACGTCGATCTGCGCGATGCGGCTGGCAATGGCCTTTTGCGTCAAGTGCATGTGGCCCGGAAACCATTGAATGCTCATGATGATGGGTCAGAGCGACAGGGCAGGTGCTAGAGGTCCAGTGCAGGACGCAAGGCGCTGGGCTGCACAAAGCGCCAGCGTCCGACATAGCAGGCCACCGTGGCAGCCGCCAGTCCTGCCAGACCCACCCACTGTACGGGTTGCAGCCAGCCACCTTCAAAGGCCCCAAACAAACTGGCCTTGATGGCCTTGACCACCCAGGTGATCGGCAGATAGGGGCTGATCTGTGCAAACAAGCCGCCGCTCAGCTCGACCGGCAAAATGCCGCCCGACGACGACAACTGCACCGCCAGCAAGACCAGCGCCAAGGCTTTGCCGGCATCGCCCAGCGTGTGGGTCAAGGCCAGGACAATCAGCAAAAAGGTGGCCGAGGACACCGTCAGCGTGATGCCCAGTGCAGCCATGTCTTGCACTTGAATCTGCAAAAACCAGCGCACAGACACCCATACCAACAGTGCCTGTAACAGTACCAAACCCAGTGGCAGCAAGACCTTGCCCGTGAAGCGGGCCACGGCTGAAAACCTGACGGCTTGACGCGGTAGTCGCCGAATGTGGATCAAAAAGGCCGCCAGACTGGCCCCCAGCCACAAGGCACCCGGGATGATGTTGGGCGCAAACCCGCTGCCGTTGTTGCGGACACGGGCTTCGACCTCCATGGTGGGCGACACAGAATTGGCCAAGCCCTGGGCGTTGCCGTCCATGGTGCGCAGATTGGCGGGCAGAGAGGTCTCAAGCAGGTCAATAGCGCCCAACAAATGTTGCGCACCGGTGGTGACTTTTTGGGTGCCGTTTTTTAAGGCGACAGATCCATGGGCCAGGTTGTCTGCGCCGTTGGACAGCTCGTCCAATTTGCCGCTGTCGGGCCACTGGGTATCCAGTGAATGCAAGGCGGCATTCAGGCTGCGAATGCCTGTGGAGAGCGTTTGAACGCCCGTGTTCAACTGTTGCGCGCCCAGTGCCAGTTTTTGGTGCGAGGTGCTGGCAGTTTTCAGGCCCACATCCAAATCAAACAGGCCTTGGCCCAGTTGTGTTACGGCCTGACGAACCTCATCGGGTACCAGTACGCTGTCGTTGATCCGCGCAGCAAAGGTGGTCATGCTGGCTTGAAGCCGAGATGCACCCGATGCCAACTGATCCAGACCGCGCCCCATCTCGTCATGCCCTTGCGCCAATGCCCTGGCTCCGTCGCCCAGGCGGGTGAGGTCGGCATTTTTAGGCCGCTGGGCGTAGAGGGTTTTGACACCGTTGCCCAGCTCTTTGACCCCCATCGTCAATTGACCGATTGCGTGTTCAATGCGAACAGCCCCTCCAGACAGGTTGTCAGCGACCTTGGCAACCTGGCCTGCGCCCATGACCAGTTCTTTGGCCCCCCAGCGCAGTTGGGCTACGCTCTCGCGCAATTGGTTCAGACTGCGCTGGGAGCCTGCCGCATCGGCCAATACCAAGGCCCAGCGTTGTTCGTTCAGGCTTTGATTGACCTCTCGGCCCAGGTCTTCGGCAAAGCGCCGGGCCAGTCCTGCACTGGGGTAACTGTTGCCCTCGGATGTGTAAATGACCAGTTTGCCGGCCCCCGCATGGGCACCTGGCACGGCGTTGGAACTGAAGTCCTCAGGAACGATCAGGGCAAAAGCCAACTTGCCCTGGCGCACCAGGCGACGTGCCTCTTGTTCGTGGGTCATGTCCAGATAGCCAAAGCCGGGTTTGGCCTTTAGCCGTGCTGTGACATCCCGCCCCACGTTAAAAGTCTGCTGCCGGTATTCAAGACCACGGTCAAGATTGACGATGGCGACCGGCAAGTTGGAGGTATGCGCGGCAGGGTCCCACACGCTGGTTAGGTAGATCACCACATACAAAGCGGGTATCACCACCACGACGGCTGCGGCCAGCCACAGTCTGGGGTAGCGGGCAAACAGGAAAACCTCCATGTGGGCGATGGACAGGGCGGATGTAAGGTAGGTGGACAAGCACTGCAACCACTGCAACCATTGCAACCATTGGGGGAGCCACGTCATTAATACACCTTAAAAAAAGTCATATACATCTTATGATCATCATGATTTGCAATAAAGCATGTCGATAAAGCACTGGTTGCTATCATTTTATTATTTATGAAGTAGAAAACTTATTGATAATTATTGATAATCATTGACGGTTATTGACGGTTATTGACAGTTATTGATTGTGAACGCATTGGGTTAGCGTGGGTCAGTTCTCGGGGTGGACAGGCCCGCGCAGGGCCTTGAGCTTGGATCGCAGGGTTTTGCCAGACTTTAGCCGCTGGCGTGATGCCTCTGTGGGGCGGGTGCTGTGCCTGGGCTTGGGTTGCTTGGCAAAGCTGTCGACCAGCTCTTGCAGACGCATCATGGCATCGAAGCGGTTGGACTCACGGGTGCGATGTTGCTGTGCCTTGATGACGATCACACCGGCTTGATTGATGCGACTGTCAGGGCTGGCCAGCAGCCGGGCCTTGACTTCATCAGGCAGGCTGGATGCCCTGATGTCAAAGCGCAGATGGACGGCGCTGGAGACCTTGTTGACGTTTTGCCCGCCCGCCCCCTGGGCGCGAATGCCGGTTAAAACGACTTCGTCGGTGCGTATTTGCAGTGGGTGCGGTGGGGGGGCATTGGGCGCATAGACCCATGGTTGGGGGGTGATCGTCATGGAAAAGTGCCCAGAGGGTTGTTATCAGACTCAGTCAAATACCGGGCCACAAAAGCCCCTACAGCACGTTCTGGCAGAGGCAGCCAGACGGTGTGACCACTGCCAGGGGCTACCGTGATGGCGCTGCCGTCGTTATTTTGCATTTGGGTGACTTGAACGTCCCAATTGCCGTCTGGGGTGATGACCTCTAGCCAGTCGCCCACATGAAAGCGATTTTTGACCCGCATTTGCACCAGGCCACGGGCGGCATCAAATGCCACCCCATCAGCCACATACTGGCTGCGGCCAGATTCTGAGTGGCCGCGCAGATAATTTTGGGTGTCGCTCGGGGTGTGGCGCTGCAAAAAACCCGATGTGTAGCCCCGATGAGACAGGCCGTTTAACTGCCCCAGCAGGGTGGGGTCAAACGGTCGTCCGCTGGCAGCATCGTCGATGGCGCGGCGGTAGCTTTGCACTGTGCGGGCGACGTAATACACGCTTTTGGTGCGGCCCTCGATCTTGAGCGAGTCCACGCCGATCTCAATCAGACGTGCGATGTGCTCGATGGCACGCAGGTCTTTTGAATTGAGGATGTAGCTTCCGTGTTCGTCTTCTTCAATAGGCAGCAGGCTGCCAGGGCGGCTGCTTTCTTCTAGGCAATAACCAGCAACGTCCCGATCACCAATGTCGCGGACACGATAGTCCCAACGGCAGGCATTGGTGCAACTGCCTTGGTTGGCATCGCGATGGTTAAAGTAACCCGACAGCAGACAGCGTCCCGAATAAGCAATGCACAGTGCCCCATGCACAAACACCTCCAGCTCGGTGTCGGGGCATTCTTGGCGAATGTAGGCGATCTGGTCCAACGACAACTCGCGCGACAAAATGACGCGGCAAACCCCCACCTGCTGCCAAAAACGCACAGCCGCCGCATTGACTGTATTGGCTTGGACGGACAGGTGAACCGGCATATCGGGCCAAGTCTCGCGTACCATCAGGATCAGCCCGGGGTCGGACATGATCAAGGCATCAGGCTCCAAAGCGACCACCGGGGCCATATGGCTCAGGTAATGCTTGACCTTGTTGTCGTGGGCAAAAATGTTGGACACCAGATAGAACTTGCACCCTGCTGTATGCGTCAGGGTGATCCCCTGACGAAGCAAATCAAGGTCGCCAAAATCATTGTTGCGTACGCGCAGGCTGTAGCGCGGCTGTCCGGCATAGACAGCATTGGCACCAAACGCCAAGCCGGTCTGTAGTGCGGCCAATGATCCGGCAGGGGCTAAAAGTTCTGGAATGGGCATGAGAAATGATGCAAAAAGCCTGACGGCGAATGAGCTTAACCGATCTGTCAGTTGCGGCAATCTTTGCGATACGAGCGTGATAGGAGCAAAGCAAAACCGATCCGGCGTTGCGATGTCAGCCAGCCGTGTCGCTCTATACTCACTAATCCGGTACGTCAAGCGGGGGCAAGCGGGGTCGATTGTGTGTAAGTTCCGGCAAATTAACGCGTTTGACTGTATTGTTTGGCGAAATGACACACTGAAATATTCTTTAGAATCGCACTTCGCAGTCACGACGGTCGTAAGCTGGCGGTCGGTTTTACATTCACCACTTCAGAAAGTTGACAATGATGAAAAGCATCCGTTTTGAGTTAAGCCTGCTGGGCATCGCATTGGCATCGTCCTCGGTATCTTTTTTCGCAATGGCGCAGGACTCGGGTCAGCTTGCCGGTGTGCCATGGGGGCCGGTTACCGTTCACCCAACGGTCGATGTGGCCCACAAATCAAATGACAACATCTATTCTCAGTCATCACTGAAGATGAGTTCAAACATCACGGTGGTGGCTCCCAAGTTCAAAATTGAGGCCAAGACCGGCCCGCATACTTTTGATGCAACCGCTCGCATTGAAAGGGGTCTGTACAACAGCGTTTCGTCGGCCAATTACACAGACCAAGGCCTGAGCGGCAACGCTGCATGGGTTCTTTCGGGCCGGTCCGATTTGAAAATGATGGCTGAGTACTTCATAGGGCATGATGACCAAGGTTCCACGCCAGGTGTCACCCAGCACGACAAGCCAGATTTGTGGCATCAATCATCGGTCGGTGGAACGACGGCCTATGGAGCGGAGGGCGCTCAAGGGCGGGTTGAGTTCGATGCGGGACTGACCAATAAGCGGTACGAGAATTTCTTGGGCACACCAACAGCGCCTGACAATTTGAAGCGCGATCGTGACGATGCCAAGCTGGGTGCTACCCTTTATTGGCGTGTGATGCCAAAGACCAAGATGTTGTTTCAGGTCGCTCAAACTCAATACAACTATCGGCTGGATACAGTGCCAAAACTTTGGACCTCATTGAACAGTACCGACCGCAAATTGCTGGTGGGCGTAACATGGGATGCAGCCGCCAAGACGACGGGTGTTTTCAAAATTGGGTCTGAAAAGAAAGATTTCGCTGATGGAACCTTGGCTGACTTTTCAGGCACAAGCTGGGATGGGTCCGTCAGGTGGAGCCCTGTGACGTATTCCGGATTTGAAGTTGCATCAGGCAGAAGCACGAACGAATCATCGATCGGCAATGCGTCCCTGGACACCCGGCTGGGGTTGTCTTGGAACCACTCCTGGAACAATCGTTTGACCAGCTTACTTTCATTGAGTAACACCAACACTGACTATCAGGGGGCCGATCAAACCGATAAAGTCAAGGCTTACGGTATGAAGGTGAACTATCAGGCAAGTCGTAACATCAAACTTGGTGTCGGCTATGACAGAACTGACAAGACATCCAGTAGCAAGACGGCGGAGTATCAGCGCGGTATTATTAACATTTTCCTCAGTGCGGCTCTCTGAGATCTGCGCTTTCTGCTTATGGCAGGTCGCTTGCGTGATCCCGTTTGAAGGGTCTTGGTTCTGCTGGTTTGGTTTGTTTTCGTACTGAGGCATGTGTTGATGGTTCGATTTCTCAGGTATTTGTTGGCATTTGGTTGCTGGGTGGCTTCGATGGCAGCGTTTGCGCAGGGTGAGGCCGTCGTTGACCAATTGCTGTCCACCTACCGTCTAGGGTCCGGTGATGTCGTCAGCATTCGGATTTTGGGTGAAGATGACATGAAGCGCGAGAAAATTCGCCTAAGTGATGCAGGAACTATCTCGTTTCCCATCATCGGTGAGATCAAAGTGCTTGGCAAGCGCGTAGCAGAGCTTGAGGCGCTGATCGCTGGCGGCTTGCGTGGGCGATATTTGATCAATCCCGTCGTGTCGGTCACGATCGAGGAATATCGTCCATTCTTTGTCAATGGACAGGTTGAAAAATCGGGTGCCTACCCCTTTCAGCCGGGGCTTACCATTCGCAAGGCGGTTTCACTGGCCGGTGGCTTCAAGGAACGTGCATCTAAAGAAAAAATTTTCGTCATCCGCGATGACGACAAAACGCAGACCCCCATCAAGGTCGATCAGTCCACACTGGTGAGTCCGGGTGACATCATCACCGTTGAAGAGAGCTTTTTTTGAACACTAACCATCCGTCGACATCTGCTGTCCCCGTGCCTGTTCAACCTTATGTTGCGTTTGATCGATCCGATCCTGAAGACGCTGACCAGCTTGCCGAACAGTTGCGGTTTTGGAGGCGCAGCATCTCTAAACACAAGTGGAGCGCTTTGAGTCTTGCGTTTGCTATTTCGCTGTTGACGATGCTGGTTGTTTATGCGATTCAGCCCACTTACCTTTCAACTGTGACGCTGATGCTGGAATCCAACAAAAGCAAGGTTGTCAGCATCGAAGAAGTCTATAGCGCCATGAGTAGCAGTCGTGAGTATTACCAGACGCAGGTCGAGATACTCAAGTCTGACGAGTTAGCGAGGCGCATTGTGGCTAGGATGAATTTGGTCAATCATCCTGCCTTGGATCCTCGCCAACAGCAAGCAGACGGATGGTCGCTTAAAAAACTGATTCCGGCATCATGGTTGGCTGAGGAAAAACCGGATCGATTCTCGCCAGAAAACCTTCAGGTAGCCGTTTTGGCACTCTTCAAGAGCGGGCTGTCGGTGGAGCTTGTGCGCAACAGCCAGTTGATCAAGATCAGTTATGAGAGCCACGACAAGGCGTTTGCGGCCAATGCGGCCAACTGGGTGGCAGACGGTTTTATTGAGTCAGATATGGATGCCCGCTTGGCCATGACGCAAAAGGCGGGCGCATGGCTAACCGAGCGAATGGGCGGATTACGCAAAAAGCTCGAAGAGTCCGAGCACGCGTTGCAGCAGTTTCGTGAGCGTGAACGCATCATTGATGCCAAGGGCGTTGCACAAAGCGGAGCATCCAAACAACTTGAGGAGTTGTCGGGTGGTCTTGTGGCGGCGCGACAAAAGAGAGCAGAGGCTGCCGCTGCGTACCAACAAGTGCAAAGCGCCAAGCAGTCCAGGCTGGATATTGAGTCGATCCCGGCCATTCAAAAAAATCCGATCTACATTCAGCTCAAAAGTACAGAGTCTGCCGCAGAGGGTCGTCTGGCGGATGCCTCCAAAAAGTATGGACCCGATCACCTGAAGCGCCAGACCGCTGATGTTGAACTGCGGGCAGCTCAGGAGAACACGCGACACCAGATCGATACCATCATTTCCAGCATCACCAAAGAATACGAGCTTGCGCGTGCCCAGGAGCTTGCGGTGGAGCGTGCTCTTGCGCAGAGCAAGGGTGACATTCTGGGGATGAATCGCAAGGAATATGAGCTGGGTGTTCTGGAGCGCGAAGTTGCATCGAACAAAAGTTTGTACGAAATGTTCACCACGCGCATGAAGGAAACTAACGTTGCCGGCGATCTACAGTCACCTATCGCTCGTGTGATCGACCCCGCAGTGATCAGTCATTCAACCTACCGTCCCCAGAAAACACGCATCGTTGGCATCGCTGCCGCAGTGGGTCTGATGTTAGGCGTAATGCTGGCCTTGCTTCTGGAGTACCTTGATAACACGGTCAAAAACGCTGAGGATGTGGATGTCAAATTGCGTCAATCCATGTTGGGGCAATTGCCACGCCTCAAAGGTAAGCTTGCCGTTGGAGATTTACAGCTTGCCTTTATCAAGGACAAGGACCATGGGTTTTCTGAAGAGATTCGTTCGATTCGGACAGCGGTCATGTTGTCATCGATCGATGATCCTCACAAGGTTTTATTGGTGACATCTTCCATCCCGGGTGAAGGCAAAACGTCAGTGGCCACTAATTTGGCACTGGCCTTGGGGCAGGTCCGCAAGGTCTGTCTGATCGATGCTGACATGCGTCGTCCCAGCGTGGCCAAAGTGCTGGGCGTGGATGCAAGCACCAAAGGGCTTTCTCATCTGGTGTCTGGTTCTGACCCCGCAGAACGATGCATACATTTCAACCAGGAACTGGGTATCCATGTGATTCCCAGTGGGGTCGTGCCACCCAACCCTCTGGAATTGCTCTCATCTGTGCGCTTTGCAGAAGCCATGAAGTCGCTTGAGGAAAATTTTGATGTCGTGATTATCGATAGTCCACCTATCCAGATGGTCAGTGATCCTTTACTGCTGTCTCAGTTTGCGCATTCTGTGATCTATGTTGTCAAAGCTGACTCAACACCCTACCAGGTTGTGCTGGGCGGGATTTCTCGCTTGCAACAGGCGAATGCCCATATTCTGGGGGTGGTCATCAATCAGATTGACCGTGAAAGGGCCGATCGGTATTACGGTTACGGCAAGTACAGTTCTTATGGATACGGCAAAAAATATGGTTACAGAACTGGGTATTCGTCCAGTCCAGCGTGATCGATCTGCATTCCCATCTTTTGCCGGCCATAGACGACGGGCCTGAAGATCTGCCCTCGGCGCTCAATTTGGCCCGTCATGCTGTGGCATCCGGAATACGCATTTCGGTTGTCACACCGCACATGGACAGCGCGTGTTATGACAACAGGGCGGCAAATATCTGTGCCGCAGCAGCGCAGTTTCAGCGGGATGTGACGGAGCGTGGCATCCCTTTGCAAATTTGGCCGGCAGCAGAGGTTCGGCTGGATCATCAGATCGTGTCGTGGGTGATGGAGGGGCATGTGCCTTACCTGGGTATGTGGCAGGGCGAGCGCGTTATGCTGCTTGAGTTTCCACATAGTCATGTGCCGGTTGGGGCAGACAAACTGGTGTCTTGGCTGCGCAAGCAAAACGTACGGCCCATGTTGGCGCACCCTGAACGAAACAAAGATATTTTGCGCAGCATCGTAAAACTCCTTCCATTCATACAGATGGAGTGCCTGTTACAGGTCACAGCCGGTGCTGTGGCAGGGGCTTTTGGCCCTTTTGCCCAAGCATGTGCAGCCGATTTGCTGGCAAGACAATGGGTAACGGTATTGGCAAGCGATGCTCACAACTTGACATCCAGACCTCCTGAGCTTGAGCCTGGCCGTGCCGCAGCCGCATTGATCGTTGGCGAGGAAGAGTCATGGAATCTCGTGCGTCACCGACCAGCCAAGATCATCGGTGTTGCCACGGTATAACGTGTACGTGGGTTACCTGATGCCGTCCCGATGGGCAGGCCAAATGATCGCTACAGTTATCCTGACTGGTCTGCTGATGATTAGCTATGGGGCAGGCGTGGTGGGTCTGGCAGATCTGTCATCCAAAACACCTGTTTATGAATTTAACCAATGGCGCAGTGGTCAGTTAGTACCTGATCAGAGACAGCTCGCCGCTATGCAGATGGCGCTTGTTAGCGCACACAAACTAGACCCTCAAAATCCCAGTGTGCTTGAATTATTGGGTTGTTTGGATGCCGAGATGGCTGTACATGGACTGTCTGTCGATGCACGCACATCCCGTTTGCAATCATTGGCGTGGTTTGGAATGGCCTTGCAACGACGACCCACGTCGGGGTCTGCGTGGCTGAATATGGCTTTGACGAAGTATCAACTGGGACAAATCGACGCTGAGTTTTCTCTTGCGTTGCAACAAGCGCAATACCGTAGCCCATGGGATGCCCAAGTGCAACTTGGAGTCATTGAGCTTGGGCTGGCAAGCTGGCGCGAGCTGCCTGCCTCAGCCCGTTCCACAACGCGCCAGGCCATACGAACCCAGGGCCAATGGCGGCAGGTCAATCAACGTCCTGCCTTGTTGGCGATGCTCGCTCGTTATCAACGATCTGATCTGGTTTGTCTGTTAGACCCTTTGATACAGGCCTGTCCAGCAGTATCCTGACCCTGACGGAGCTTTATCGGCCTTTTTTGACCCGCCATAGAGACGGACACCCAGGCCAATGCCAAAACCACAGTCATGGTCAGTGCGTTGGCCGGTATCTGCATGTTGAAATCGACTGCGCTGTGAATGAGTAGCCAGCAAATGGCAAATGCCACTCCAAAGGCTGTGCCACGCATGAGTGGATCGTCGTGTTGGCGCATGGCACTTAGAGCTTGCTGTGTGGCCATCAGGACGATCAAGGCGCAAAGCATCAGCCCTAACATACCTGTTTCCGTGAGCAGTTGCATATAGTCGTTGTGCGCCTGATCGAAAAAACCGACGATACGGCTGTTGCTATAAGCCGGGAACGTGACATAAAAAGTACCCCCCCCTGAGCCGGTATGTAAATAATCCTTGGCGTAAATCCACGCTTGCTGATCAACCTCATCTCTGTCTTCGGTGGGCAGCGGATTGTCCGTGTTGGTGGTGATCTCCGTGGACTGAATGCGCTTAGCCACCTGATCGACCCCAAACCAGGTGCCGACAATCAATACATCCAGTGCGATGATGCTGGCTAAAAAAAACTTGGCAGAGTGGGGCGCATTGCGCATCAGCAGCAGCCCGACGGAACCTGCTACGAGCGTACTGACAAAAAATGCTGTATTTCCCATGCGAGAACGTGTCAATATCAGCCCGATAACCATGATGATCAGGTAAATACGCAGACGGGTCTTTTCACCCAGCAGTAAGAGGACGATCGACCTCAGCCGATGTCGCCAACTGTGAATTGCAGATCCTCCAAGCTTGGAGATCATCAGGCCCATTCCCATGGCGAGGCAAATATTAAGGTAACCCGCCAGACTGTTGCGATTGACAAAAGTCCCTGTGGCTAGGCCTTGATTTGTGAATTTTGGGATAAGAAAACCGTACTCCAGTCCTGACAGCACCATCACGCTCGCGTAGAGTGCCTGTAAGGTTCCAGAAAACACCAGAATCTGGAGCAGTAACTCAAGACGTGAACGGGAATTAACCACCAGCAGCGTCAGACAAAAAATGCAGCCATACGCTACGGACTTGAACCAAAAAGCGCGGGTGACATGGGGATCAACGCTCAACGTCAATGCATTCTCTGCTGGATGTCCTAGTGCAGCCGAGGCAACAACGTGTGCATCGTAGGCATGAACAGACAACACACGCACCCAGTTAGCCGGTAATGGGATAAATGCAAGCGCAACGTAGAGCAACCAAAGTGTGCCAATCACGAGCGCAAACCGTGCATTCCAAAATGCATGGGTGATCGAAAAATACCCTCGGAGATAACCGATCAACCAGCCTATTGCCAGCAAACAAGACCAAAGTACGAGCACCGTCCACGCCCAAGTGCGGTTGCTGCCAAGTGGCAAGGGCACCCACACCAGCAGCCCAAGAAGTCCATAAAAAACAGCCCTGTCAGATTTCAAGGGTGTACGCCTCATGTTTTGATGAAAACAAAAACAACATCGGAGCCGAAGCTCCGATGTTGTTCAATGCCAATTCACGCTTGGCACATGAAGAGCGACTATTCTCGTACTCAGTTACAGCTCACGCTGGTACCACAGCCTCCACCACCGGGAGTGGTTGGCGTAGTGGTAACGGGCGTTGTCACAACAGGGGGAGTGACAACGGGAGTCGTGGTTACAGGCGCTGGAGTAGGCGCTGGGGTCGCAGGATTATTGGCCGCAGCACCAACCGCTTGCACAGAGGCTGCATTGATCACGGCAGCCTGATTAGGTGCCGCTGTCACAGCCGATGAAGTGATCGCTGCTGCTTGAGTCGGTGCCGCTGTCACTGCCGAAGTGGTAATAGCTGCTGCCTGAGTGGGCGCTGCCGTCACCGCTGAGGTAGTGATGGCGGCTGCTTGGGTGGGAGCTGCCGTCACGGCTGAAGTGGTAATGGCGGCAGCTTGGGTAGGAGCAGCCGTCACGGCTGAAGTGGTAATGGCGGCAGCTTGGGTAGGAGCAGCCGTCACGGCTGAAGTGGTAATGGCGGCAGCCTGGGTAGGAGCAGCCGTCACGGCCGAAGTGGTAATGGCAGCAGCCTGGCTGGGAGCTGCCGTCACGGCTGAGGTGGTAATGGCTGCAGCCTGGGCGGGGGCAGCCGTCACGGCTGAAGTGGTAATGTCAGCAGCCTGGGTGGGAGCTGCCGTCACGGCTGAGGTGGTAATGGACGCTGCCTGGGTGGGTGCCGCTGTCACGGCTGAAGTGGTAATGCCGGCCGCATCTGTCGGTGCCACAGTCACAGCGGCACCGGTAATAGCGGCAGCAGTAGTGGGTGTCGATTTGATCACAGTGGTCACCAATGAGGCCGCCAAGGAAGCGGTGCTGACGGGCGTGGGCTTGGGTGTGACACCAACGGTAGTGCCCTGTGTCGAAGGACTGTTACCCGCACTGACAGGAGCACCTGCAAGCACTGCTGATTGTTTGGCCTCTTGGCTAGCAGTAATTTCAGAGGTTACTTTTTGTGTGGCTGCAGTGAAAGCAACGACGAGCGCCGCTTTGGCTTCTTTGACCTTGGCCTCGGCCGCTGCTTTCTCTACCGGAGTAGCTGCTTTAGCAAGGGTGCTTTCGGCCTCAGAGGCGACTTGGGCCTTCTGAATCATGTCCTGGACGGCCTTGACAGTTTCTGCGGATGCCTTGATGCTGACGGGATTGTTGGCCGGCATGGGCTTTTGCACTAAAGTGGCAGCATCACCGACAGTACTTGCTGGCAATTGACCGACAGAAACTGGATTTGAGGGGGGCGTGTTAGACGTGGCAACAGAACCTTGACCCGCGTTCACGGTGGATGTCACACCCTGATTGCTGAAACCGACCCCACCGTCTTGCACGGTAATAAAAATTTGCCCATCCGGATTGACCTCCAGAAAAACGTCAGTACCCCGAAGACCCACAGTGGCAGTTGCCACATTGATTTTGATCGCATCATGGCGCGTCCCACCGATCACGCCCGAGATAAAGCGCATACCGCCGGTCAACAGCGACAAAACGACAGCACTGTCGGTAACCTTTGACTTGTTGTACTGGTAACTGACGAGGTTCAGACGGGACTTTTCCTTCAGAGCGACGATCTGACCATCTTCAAACTTAAGCGTCGCGGAACCTTTACCCACAGACACGATCTCACCCTGTTCAAGCGTAGATCCCACCTGTAATTGACGTGAAATACCATTTTTTGATGAAGCATGGGCAGTACCCACAAGCTCGTGAACATAGGCTGCAGGCAGAGCAAGCGCAGCACTGGAAACCAGGCATGGCAGAATCCCAAGTAGTTTTTTAAACATGTCAGTCACTTTCTATAGGTTAAGAAGGATGGAAGTATGCGTGTCAGGAAAGCATCCGCGAACACAGCTTTATTTTTGACATTGTATGAGACGCTGGTGACATTTTCACACAGATGACTCATGAACCTTCATGCTTCCTTCATACAAAAACGTGTCAATGTCTCGCTGGCAGTTCAACCCAGCAAACGTTCGGGGTTGGCCTCGATCTTGCCCAAAGCGGTGCGGGTGGCACGCACTGTCAGCGATTCCTCTTCTTGCGGCTCAAGCAGACCTGCTTGCAAATACGCTGCCAGTCGCAGGGTCTGGATCAGGTAGCTGCGCCCCAAAGATGTTGCAAACAGGTGAAGATGCCCCAAGGGACTGCGCCAAACGTACTGTACTTGAGCGCTGCTGCCGTTGTGATCCAGTTTAAACCATGCTCCCAGGTCAAGGGTGCTGGCCCATTCTCTCATGACGGGGCTTACACTGGCATTGTCGGTACCACTTGAGATCACATCCAGATCGGAGGCATCAATGCCCAGCAATTCTTCGATGCTGTGGGTGTCAATGGGCAGTTCTTCAGCACCGTCGTCTCCGATGTAGTCCTCAAGATGGGCCAGACGAGCGGCCAGATTTTGAATTTGCTCTGCACCGATGGACTGGGTTTTGGACATAAAGGCATCTGCCAGGATGTCGCTGATGATCTTGATGTGTGCTTCTTGGGCGGCCCTGACCAAGCCAAGTAGACCCATGCCCTGGCGCAAACATTGCAGCAGATCAGGCAAGTCGGCGATCACACGGGCACGATCGGCGCGGTTGGGCTTGGCGCTCGCGGCCCAGATCAAATCGCTGGCGGTTTTTTTGATCAGCATGGTTTCCTCATGCTGGCTACCGTAACGCACCGCCGAGACAGCCAAAACCTCAGCCCATACCCTGAACAGAAACTCGCGAATCTCGTCGCGTACCGGCATGTCCTTGAGAAGATTGCGTAATTCGATGGTGTACTGGATGGTCAGGGTTTCTTTCTGTTCCAATTGCTGGGCCACACCAACGACCTTTTGAGTTTTGTCCTTTTTCGTCAAGTGTTTTTTCAAAAAGGCCAAAAACTCTTCATAGACGCGCTTATAGACACGATCTCCAGTATCGGGGTATTGCTCAACCACCTGAACCACGCGCTTGATCTCGGTTTCAAGGTCTTTGCTGTCGATGCCGCTGGCATCAAATCCCATCACGCACGACCCCATGTGGTCGATCAACTGACGTGCAGGGTGGTCAAGTTTGTTAAAGAAATCAGGATCAGCGAGGGCCACTCGAAGCACAGGCATTTGTAGCCGTGCAAACCAGACCCTGATGCCGGTTGGAATGCGGTCTTCCTGCAAAATGGCTTGAAACATCAGCGCCACCAGTTCGATGATGGCTTTTTCATTGTCGGTTTGAGCTTTTTCTTTCAACTCTGTCGATTGCTGGCGCAGGTCACTGACCATCTGCTCAATCACGATGGGGCCGGCAGTGCCCTCTACGCTCGCAGCACCCGCAGAGCCGGATACACCTGAATCGCCAAGCCCGCCGATAACCCAAGGCTGGTCAAAATACTCGTTGACCAGACGAGGCTGCCGTGCCAATGCGATCATCAGGTTTTCAGAGGGGGCACGATGGACATGGGCGACCTTTTGGCCATCCTGAGCGGACAAAGATGCAGGGGCAGCCGAGACATGGGTCAGCAAGCGGGTGACGCGGTCAAAAATGCCCTTGATACCGGCATTGCGCCGACGGGTAGATTGCAACATACCGCCGGTTGAGGGAGCCTCGCCATTGTGTCTGTACGTATCATCTCCGTCTTGGTTGACCACACCAGCGTCATAGGGCCGTACTGACGATACGTCAGGCTGAGATCGATGGGGGGGGGCAGTCTGTTCCTCGGCCGCGAGCGGAGTACTGCGGGTAGAGGGGGCTGGACGGCTGGCCGGGCCGACGGAACGGGCTGAAGCGTTTGGGTTGGGGCGGCTCGCAAACTCGATGACGGGCAAAATCCCTTGCTTGATCAAATCCTCGTTGCAGCGTGCATACATCTGCTTGAACTGAACATTCAGGTGCTGTTGCACCACATCATTGACCAAGACCCAGGACTCTCGGGGCAAGCCGCAGGATACCCATTGTTCAACGATGGGCTGGGCCAAAGACTCTGGGTGAACGATGTCCTGGGCGATCAGCTCCTGGTTGTTGTTCAGGGACTTGATGCGTTTGCGCAGGTCATTGACCTCACTGGCGGCTTTTTCCATCACGCCCAGAGCCAGTCGTGAAGCCACGATCCGGTTCTCAACGACCTCAGTGCCGACAAGCTCAAGGGCAGATCCAAGTGAGAGAGGTGTGGTGAGGGAAGAACGCATGCCCACCGGTTTGAGTGCTGCTTGCCAAGCACGCAGAGTCCCGTCTCGCCACAGATTTTTTTGTTTTTGATAGACCGTCCAGGTATCACGGCGCACCTGCATTTCACGCGACGGTACGGCCTCGTCCAACAGGGAAGTCAGGCGTTCCATCACAACACCGACTAGCAACTCCATGGCGTTGGTGGCCTCAGTGACTAGGCGCTGCCTGATTCGCGCCGCAATCTGCGCGTGTTGTGGAGATGTAGAGGCCTCAGTCATGATGCGTTAACCCGTTAGACGATAGCACCGGCATTGGGGTCGTTGGGGTCGAGGGTTTTGCGGGCAACAGTACCACTGATCAGATCCTCACGGGTGATACCCAGCCACATCGCGATCGCGGCTGCAACGAACACCGATGAATATATTCCAAACAAAATGCCAATGGTCAAAGCCAGGGAAAAATAATGCAGCGTGGCTCCGCCAAACAGCAACATGGACAGCACCATCATCTGGGTGCAGCCGTGCGTGATGATGGTACGGCTGATGGTCGATGTGATGGCGTTGTTGATGATCTGGGTAGTACCTTGCTTGCGGTAACGGCGAAAATTTTCACGGATACGGTCAAAAATCACCACGGATTCATTGACCGAATAGCCCAGCACCGCCAGAACAGCGGCCAGAACGGGCAATGAAAATTCCCAGCCAAAAAAAGCAAAAAACCCCAAAATGATGACCACGTCGTGCAGGTTGGCGATGATGGCAGCAACGGCAAACTTCCACTCAAAGCGCATGGCCAGATAGACCATGATGCCGATCACCACAAAGGCCAAGGCCTTCAGGCCATCTGCGGCCAACTCGTCACCCACTTGGGGCCCGACAAACTCGGTGCGGCGCATGACGGCGCTGCTATCTGCGGCATGCAGAGCGGCCATGACCTGTGTGCTTTGCTGGGCTGAACTGACCCCTTTTTGCACCGGCAGGCGAATCAGCACATCGTGTGAACTGCCAAAGTTTTGCACCAACACATCTGGTAGCCCCAGTCGGGTCACGGTGTCGCGAACGGTTCCCAGGTCTGCGGGTCGTGCGTAAGTGACTTCCATCAGGGTGCCTCCGGTAAATTCAACCGACAAATGCAACCCGCGAGAAAACAAAAAGAACACCGCTGCAAAAAAAGTCAGCAGCGACACAAGGTTAAAAACCAGCGCATGCCGCATGAAGGGAATGTCGCGCTTGATTCTGAAAAATTCCATAAGTAGAAACAGGGTAGGTGGTAAGCAAGATGGCAGTAGATGCAAAAAAGCGGTATTGACCCTAACCGTCTAGCCATTCACCGTATTGGAAACGGCAACGGCATCAGCATCAGGCCGCCAGATGGTGCCGACGGACAAGGATTTAAGGCGGTTTTGTCTGCCATACCAAAAATTAACCAGGCCACGTGAAAAAAATACGCCCGAGAACATGCTGGTCAAAATGCCCAAACAATGCACGACAGCAAAGCCGCGCACGGGGCCTGACCCAAAGGCCAGCAGGGCCAATCCGGCGATCAGCGTGGTGATATTCGAGTCAAGAATGGTTGTCCAGGCGCGGTCATAACCGGTTTGTATGGCCACTTGAGGCGGCGCACCAAAACGCAGTTCTTCGCGAACCCGCTCGTTGATCAGCACGTTCGAGTCGATGGCCATGCCCAGCACCAAGGCCATGGCCGCCATGCCGGGCAGCGTCAGGGTAGCCTGTAGCATCGACAATACGGCCACCAGCAGCAGCAGATTGACGGCCAGTGCGATGCTTGAGAACACGCCAAACAGCATGTAATAAGCGCACATGAACAGGGCTACGGCACAAAACCCCCATGTGACGCTGTGAAAGCCTTTGGCGATGTTTTCAGCACCCAGACTGGGGCCGATGGTGGTTTCTTCGATGATCTCCATGGGGGCAGCCAATGACCCCGATCGCAGCAGCAGCGACGTATCGTTGGCCTCGGCAGTGGTCATGTGGCCGGTGATTTGGACGCGGCCACCTCCTATCTCGGTGCGGATGACGGGGGCGGTGATGACCTCGCCCCTGCCTTTTTCAAACAGCAAAATGGCCATGCGCTTGCCCACGCTCTCGCGGGTGACATCTCTAAAGATGCGGGTGCCCTTGGCATCCAGATTGAGGTTGACGGAGGGTTCTTGGGTTTGACTGTCAAAGCCCGGCTGTGCATCGGTCAAATTTTCACCGGTCAGGATGACCTGTTTTTTGACGATGATGGACTGACCATTGCGGTCAGGGTAGCGTTCGGATGCCAAGGGCACCATCCCGCTGCCCATCTCAGCGGCGCGGGCCTCGTTGCTTTCATCGACCATCCGAAGCTCAAGCGTGGCCGTGCGTCCCAAAATGTCCTTGGCCTTGGCGGTGTCCTGCACACCTGGCAACTGCACCACGATCCTGTCTGCACCTTGCTGTTGAATGACAGGCTCGGCCACGCCCAGCTCGTTGATGCGGTTGTGCAAGGTGGTGATGTTCTGTTTGAGGGCCTGGTCTTGAATGCGCTTGGCGGCCAAAGGTCTGATGGAGGCCGTCAGTTTGATGTCCGTGCCCTCGATCGCATCCACAAGCTGTAGGTCTGCAAATTGGTCTTGAAACACCGACTTGGCGGCATTGGCGGCCGCAGCGTCCTTGAATCGGACCTCGATGGTTTGGTGACTGCGAACGATGCCGTTGTGTCGAATACTCTTCTCGCGCAGGCTGGTGCGAACATCGCCGGCCAAGGACTCAGCCCGCTTGGTCAGTGCGGCTTGCATGTCCACTTGCAGCATGAAGTGGACACCCCCCCGCAGGTCCAGTCCCAAATACATGGGGGCGGCGTGCAGGGCCGACAACCAAGCCGGTGACCGCGACAAGAGGTTAAAAGCCACGACGTAGCCCATACTGGATGCTTCGCCGTTGAGGGCTTTTTGTAAAACGTCTTTGGCCTTGAGTTGCGTTGCCGTGCTGTCAAAGCGGGCCTTGATGGACGTGCCGTCCAAAGTGACCTGATCGACGGGTACACCAGCAGCCTTAAGGGCAGATTCAACCTGTTGCAAAGTGCCCAAATCGATCTTGAATGAGGGTTTGGCGGCTGATACCTGCACAGCAGGAGACTCACCAAAAAAATTGGGCAGGGCGTACAAAAGTCCAACGGCCAGCGCCAAGGTGATCAGCGCATATTTCCAGAGAGGGTAACGGTTCATTGGGGGATCACTTGGGTGTCAGATGGGTATCACTTGGGTGTCAGATGGGTATCACTTGGGTATCACGTGGGTATCACTTGATGCTGCCACGCGGTAGCACCTGCACGACGGCGGTGCGCTGTAGTTGAACCTCAACCCCCTTGGCAACGTCCAGAGTGAGGTAGCCGTCGCCCAGTTGGCTGACTTTGCCCAGGATACCGCCAGATGTCACCACTTCGTCGCCCTTGGCCAGGCTGTCGATCATGGCTTTGTGGTCTTTGGCTTTTTTCATCTGTGGCCTGATCATGACAAAGTAAAGCACCACAAACATCAGGATCAGCGGCATCATGCCTAGCAAAGATGATTGCATGTCACCGCCGGCAGCGGGTGTGGTTTGGGCAAAGGCAGAAGAAATCAACACAAAAAACTCCGGGGTTGGGGTGGCGCACAACCGACTCAGCGGTGCGGCGTACAAAGCAGACAACGACAGGTTTGGGTCGTTAATCTGTCAGAGGGATGGTGTCATGGATACTGTAGGGGAACAAATCCGAACAAACGCCAAGGGGCAGTTGCAGAAATACCGCGTAAGACCGCTTTTGATTGTATGCGGGCAAACTTGATGTCAGATGGATGAGCAGATGTCGTCCGCAAAAGTCAATGCACAACCTGACTGTTGGCTAGCGCAGTCGGACAGCGACGCAAAAAACTCGCCCCGCCCCCGGGTGTCTTGCCATTGCGCGTCTTGGAACTGGTAGTGAAACCCTCCGCACTGGGCCGCCAGCCAGATTTCATGCAAGGGGGGTTGCAGGTTGATGACGATTTGGCTGCGGTTGGCAAACGTCAAGGTGACCATGCCGCCTGTACGCTCTGCGTCGATGTCAGCATCGGTGGTGTCATTGATGCGGTCGCAGTTGGCTTCCACCGCCTGCAAGAGGCGCTCGGCGCGGTCTAAAAATGGGGTGTTGGTCATGTAGGCATCATACAATTTAAGTATGTTGATGACGAAAACTTTAAGTTTACAGATGGTGCTGGTGTTCGTGTTAGGGGTATTGGCCGGTTGCGGTCAGACTGGCCCGCTGTATCTGCCACCAGCCGCCGTCGGCCTTTCGGTATCCCCACCCTCATCGCCCGCTGCGCCAGTTGATGCGTCGCTTGCTCCATAGACCCTGCCCGACAGACGATGTCCGGTCGCCATCTCCCTTCACCATGACCTCACACCCACTGGATGGCCACCCCTATTTGGCCTGGCATCGCAACGCGCTTTGCCTTGAGTCTGTGCCACTGGCCGATTTGGCGCAGCAATACGGTACACCGCTTTTTGTCTATTCCAGGACTGCCATGCTGTCCGCTCTGTCTGCGTACCAGCGGGGTTTGGCCGGTCATCCGTCGCAGATTTGTTATGCCGTCAAAGCCAATCCATCCTTGGCCGTGATTCAACTGATGGCGCAGGCCGGCTGCGGTTTTGACGTGGTGTCGGGCGGTGAAATCGCCCGTGTTCTGGCCGCAGGCGGGTTGGCAAGCCGCATTGTTTTCTCTGGGGTGGGCAAAACCCGATCCGAGATGGTCGATGCCCTGTGTGCGGGCATAGGCTGCTTTAACGTTGAAAGTGTCCCCGAGCTGGAACTGTTAGACCAAGTGGCGCACAACATGGGGTTGCGTGCCCCTGTCAGTCTTCGCGTCAATCCCGATGTGGATGCCAAAACCCACGCCTACATTGCGACGGGTCAAAAAGTCAATAAATTTGGCATTGCCCACGACGACGTGCTGTCTGCCTACCAGCGTGCTGCCGCCATGCCGGGCCTGGACATCAAAGGCATCGCTTGTCATATTGGCTCACAGATCACCGTGATCGACCCCTACCTGTCTGCGATCGACCGGATGATGGACCTGGTTTTGGCCATTCACGCTGCGGGCATTCGTCTGTCGCATCTTGATTTGGGCGGGGGTCTGGGCATCAATTACAACGGTGAGACCCCACCGGATGCCGAACAATTGTTGCGTCAAATCCTGGCACGGTTGGATGCGCGTGGCTTTGGCGACCTGACCCTGATGATCGAGCCTGGGCGCTCTTTGGTTGGCAATGCGGGGGTGTGTCTGACCGAAGTGCTTTATTTAAAGCCGGGCGACCCCAAAAACTTTTGCATCGTCAATGCCGCGATGAATGACCTGCCCAGGCCCGCCATGTACCAAGCGTTCCACCAGATGGTTCCGGTGTGTGTGCGGCCTGATCCGCTCGTCACATGGGATGTGGTGGGGCCGGTGTGCGAAAGCGGCGACTGGCTGGGCCGTGACCGTTTGCTGGCCGTCGAACAAGGTGACCTGTTGGCCGTGCTGTCTGCCGGTGCCTACTGCATGAGCATGGCCAGCAACTACAACTCCCGCAGTCGCGCTGCCGAGCTCATGGTGGACGGCCCGAACGCGCATTTGATCCGGTCGCGTGAAGCGCTCTCAGACCAGATGCGGCATGAACGCCTGTTAGCCTAACTCTTGGGACGTTTGCATCCTGTTCGCAAAGCCAGTGGGGCTGCAATCCCCTTATTTACAAAAAAATAGTTACGACATTTTTTTTGTGAATCATATGATTGCGCTTGCAAATAAAGCGTAGAGTGCTATAAAATCAGGATTTATACGGTAAGAAATTTATTTTATGATGATGGCTCTACAGGCCTGTGCCGCCTTTGTTTTGATCACGCTGCCTTGGCTTAATCCCTTCACGATAGGGCCGTCACCGGCGATGGTGCCGCTCTGGTTTTCGTGGATTTGTATCGCGTTGTGCATGCTGGTCTGGGCCGGTACTGGCCATCGCAGACCGGCTGATGCCATGGTGCGGGCGATCGTCATGGCCTGGCTGATGGCCGCCACCTTGAGCGCCGTGATCGGTTTGTTGCAGTACTTCAAGGCCACCGATGCCTGGTGGCCGTGGATCAACACCACCGGCGGGCACGCGGCCTTTGGCAATTTGCGCCAGCGCAATCTGTTTGCATCCCTGCTCAACATGGGCCTGGCCGCCCTGCTGTGGTGGGCATCCCATTGGCCGGTCACAGCCCTTCGCAGCTCGGTGGGTGTGCTTTTGGGTGGGTACGGGCGGATCGTTTTGGCATCTACAGCCGCCATCCTGATCGGGGCAGCCAATGCGGCATCGGCATCGCGCACGGGTTTGTTTCAGTGGCTGATGGTCACGGCGCTGGTCCTGTATTGGCGGCGCACCCATCTTGCCGATGCTGCGCGGTCTGTGTGGGCGCTGCGGCTGCTGGGACTTGTGGCGCTGTCTTATGTGGCCGCCACGGTGGCCGTTCCGTGGTTGGCGGATCAACTTTTACCGCCTGGCGGGGCAGGGGGGGCAGCCAGTGCCTTGGCCCGGCTGCAAGCTGGAGACCCCGTATGCGCCAGCCGTTTGACGTTGTGGGGCAATGTGCTGCACCTGATCGCTCTCAAACCTTGGACAGGCTGGGGCTGGGGCAATCTGGACTATGCGCATTTCATGACGCTCTATTCGGGTGAGCGCTTCTGCGACATTTTGGACAACGCCCACAACCTGCCTTTGCATCTGGCCGTTGAGCTGGGCATTCCTGTGGCTGTGACGGTATGCAGTGCGGTAGTCTGGCTGGTTTGGCGCGCCAAACCGTGGCATGAGGCCGACCCTACGCGCCAATTGGCATGGGCTGTGTTGAGCGTGATCGCTTTGCACAGTCTGCTGGAATACCCGCTGTGGTACGGGCCTTTTCAAATGGCTGCGGGCCTGTCCATCTGGCTGTTGGTGTACGCTAAAAATTCAGCCAATGGTGTGAATGGGGTGAATGGTGTGAATGGTGTGAACGGTATCCAGGCAGACCCACCCAAACGGTTTTTAGGGCCGTATGGTCAGGCGGCGCTTGGCATCGTTTTATTGGCGGTCTGCTTTTTTGCATGGGGCGAATATTGGCGTGCCAGCCAAATTTATCTGCCGCCCGAGCAGCGCATGACCATTTACCGAGAGGATACTTTGCAGCGCACCAGCGATGTCTGGTTGTTTCGGGACCATGTTCGATTTGCCGAGCTCACCCTGTCTGGCCTGCGCCCGGACAACGCCGCACGCATCAACCTGCTGGCCAAAGACTTGCTGCATTTTTCACCCGAGCCACGGGTGGCTGAGCTTTTGGTGGCCAGCGCACTGATGCTGAACGACCCCCAAGAGGCACAGTTTTATGCAGCACGGTTTAAGGCAGCTTTTGCGCAGGCGTACGCCAATTGGCTGAACAAGTCGCAGTAGAGGTACATGCATGGATCAGTGAATCAGCTCGGCACGTCGCAACAAATCATCGGTATCGATCTCGATGGGGCCTTTGGGCAAGGTTTTCAGCATTTCCTGGACAAGGTACGCCACCCTGTCTTGGCGTGATGCACCGGCGTGTCCCAGTGCATTGAGCAGCATGTTGAAGGGGTCAAGCGACCATTGCCGGTGGGCGGTGCGCCACTGCTCGGCGTGCCAAAGAATTTTGCCCGTCCGGGCATCGACCAAGCGCAGACTGCAAGACACCACCACTGCGTCGTACACCGCCTGATGGATGCCGGCTGATTGCTCGATCTGCCCAAACAAAAGCGCATCGGCATGCAGTTCATCGCCCAGTCGCTTGGGCGCAAAACCCGCCAGCAGTCCGGGCACGGTCACGCCCAGTTTTTTCATGACACCCGACACATGATCTGCCGAGATTTTGGCGTACCCCCGTGCAGTTAGCCGCTGGTAAACCTGTTGGTACAGCAATTCTTCAACGCCGTCTTCAAAAGACAAATTGTCCATGGGCAGAACGGCGATCGTGCGGGGTTTGTGTTGGTCATAGTCAGCGGCAACCTCCCAGCTTTCCTTGTCGGCCTTGGTTTGTGCACAGAGGCCCGGTGCAGACAACAGGCCTGTGCCCAGCAAACAGGCCCACAAAAATCGCAGACAGATTGGGGTTGTGTTATTCATAACGCAGTGCAGTGATGGGATCGAGTTGGGCGGCCTGCAGGGCCGGGTAGAGGCCAAAGAAAAGCCCTGTCAAAACGGACATGAACAGCGGCAGCAACAAGGCCCAGGCGCTGATGGCGGTTGCCCAGCCCGTGGCGGCACTCAGCAGCCAGGTACCGATGATGCCCAGCACTAAGCCCAGCAATCCGCCCACAGAGGTCAGCAGAACGGCCTCAGCCATGAACTGTAGGGCAATATGCCTTTGTGTAGCGCCCACGGCCCGCCGGATACCGATCTCCCGACGGCGCTCCATGACGCTGGCCAAGATCACATTCATGATGCCGATCCCGCCCACCAGCAATGAAATGGCCGCTACGCTGCCGATCACCGCATCAAATGTGGCCTGGGTGCGCTCTGCCTGGTGCAGCAGCTCCAGTGGCACCAAGATGCGGTAATCCAGAGCACCCCGATGTTGAACCTCAAGCACACGGCGTATCAGTGGCAGGGACGGCAGAACGTCGCTGGCTGCGCCCATCTGCAAGATGATCTCGGTGACGGCATCGGGGCGGCCACCAGCCAGCGTACCGATGGCCTCAAGCGGGATGAGCACAGTGTTATCAAAATCCCGCACGGCGATGGCCGCGTTTTTGCCGGTTTTGCCGGTTTTGCGTTCAATGTGCTGCAACACGCCCACCACTTTGCACAGGGCATTTTGCAAGCGCAACAGACTGCCAGGCTGACCTCCTGCCCCCAGGCTGACAGCCAAGCCGTGGCCGATCACACAGACCAGACGGCGATCGCTGGCATCGCTTGGGGACAAAAACCGACCGCTTGCCAGCTCCAGCCCCTGCACTTTGGCAAAGTTGGAGGACACGGCCAGCACTTGCGGTGCCGTCTGGCGGGACAGGGCAAGGGTGGTCACTTTCAGTTCAAGAACGGCTGCTGCTTCGGCAAGCCGGGCCACACCGGTACGCAGGCGGTCCATGTCGGCAAGCCCCAGACCGCGTGAACCGCGTTGTTGCGCCTCGATGGTCTGTTCATGGCTCATGTCAGCGGCGCGCACCAGCACATTGCTTGTCCCCAATTGTTCTATTTGCGCCAGGGTTTCGCGCCTAGCACCCTCGCCAACACAGATCATGGCCACAAACGAACTGACCCCACAGACGATGCCCAGAACACTGAGCAAAGCGCGCAGGCGGTGCTGCCAAAGGGACAGCGTGGCATAGCGCAATTGCGCCTCAATTTTGTGCCATCTAGTTGGCAAAGCGGCCATCTTCAAGCCTCAGTTGTCGACTGGCACGCGCTGCAACCTTGGCATCGTGCGTGACCACCAAAACCGTCGTGCCATGGCGATTGAGTTCCCCCAAAATGTCAAGGATGTGTCCGCCAGTGGCCGTGTCAAGATTACCGGTGGGTTCGTCGGCCAGGATCAGGCGTGGCTGCATCACGATGGCGCGGGCGATAGCCACCCGCTGCATTTCGCCCCCCGACAGTTCAGACGGTTTGTGCTGCAAACGCGCCATCAGACCGACTTGGCGCAGGGCATCGCAACAGCGGGGGTGGATGTCGTCGCAGTTATCTGATGTATAGAGAAAGGGCAATTCGACATTTTGCAAAACCGAAAACTGGGGCACCAGGTTAAATCCCTGAAAGATAAAACCGACCTCGCGACTGCGAAACAGCGACAAATCCGCATCGTTCAGCCCCGACATATCGCGATCGGCAAACAGATAGCGACCTGAACTGTGGCGGTCCAGGCAGCCCAAAATGTTGAGCAGGGTGGACTTACCCGATCCTGATGCGCCCATCAGGGCCACAAACTCGCCTTGCGCCACCTCAAAATCAAGGCCGCGCAAGATGTGCAGTGGGTGTGCGCCACGGTGGTAGGACTTGGTCAGTCCATTGACTTGGATCAGCGTAGCCATGTCAGCGAACAGCTATCAGGGTTTGACCAGACTGACGCGCTGCCCCGCCGTCAGGCCAGCCAGTATCTCGGTCCAGTCTTCGTTACTGCGGCCTGCCTTGACCGGCGTGGCCTCCAGCTTGTCGCCCTTCAAAACGTAGCAAAAGCGCTGCCTGTCGTCTTGAAACAAGGCTGACACAGGAACCCGCAGCACCTGACTGACCTGATCGGCGATGACACCCACACGCGCCGTCATGCCTGGGCGCAGGCGTTCATCGGTGCCTTTCAGGCTGACGGTGTATTGAAAATGCTTGCCCACGCTGCCTGAATCTGCGGCATCAACGGCCAAAACGCCGATGTTGTCTATCACGCCCTGAAAGCTGACATCAGGATAGGCATCGACGCGAATGCTGGCCATCTGGCCGGTTTTGATCTTGTGCAAATCTTCTTCGCGCAACTGGCTTTTGACCAGCATCGATGTCAAATCAGGCAGATACAGCAGAGGCTGTCCCTGAAACACGGTGTCACCAGCGCGAGGCTTGCGTTTTTGGTTGCCCAAAAACAAGTCATGCAGCACGACAAACCCACGGCTGGGCGCACGAATGACGGTTTTGTCCAGGTCCTGACGGGATTGATTCAGGGTCTCGCGTGCTGTGTTGGCTTCGCTTTGAGCCTTGTCCAGGTCAGACATGGCGTGTGCCACCTTAAACACCACTTCTTTTTCTTGCCGTGCCAGGTCTGACTCCAGCTTTTGCAAGGCCGTGAACATTTGCTCGGACTTGCGTTGCGACTGGACGATCTCGTTATCGACGCGGTGCCCTTTCTTTTTCAGATTTGCAAGATCGGCGATATAGGCCAGATACCTTGCATATTCTTGCTTGGCCTGTTTCAGCTCAAACTGGGCGTTGCTGACGGTCTTGTCGGCTTGTAATTTTTCGACTTCCAGGCTTTGACGCATGGACTCTGTCACCGCTGTCCGGCTGGCCAGATCGCCCGAGATCCGCAAAATATCAGCCTCAAAGGGCGATGGTTCAAAGCTCAATAGCACGTCACCTGCGGCAACGCGGGCACCGTCTTCTACCAGCCGGATGATCTTGCCTCGGTCACCGCGCACCTGCGACACCACCTGAAAGCCTCGCCCTGCATCCAGCACACCGACAGTGTCCACGCGAATCTCAAAACTGCCGTGGCCCACCGTCACCAGGGTCTGATCGCCTGGCAGGGTGTCTGGGCGCTGCATGGCCCAGACAATGACCAGCAGGACAAGCGCCGCTGCGGCAAAGACCCAGCCCGTGTACCTATTCCATCTCATATTCATCTCAGTCGCTTTGTGGGGTAGGTGCTGACTGAAAGCGATCCAGCAAATGCCCCGCAATGGCTTGCAAGTTATAGATACCGGTAGCGTATTCTGCCTCGGTAGCCAGCAGATTCAGGCGCGACCGTTGTAGCTCGGTCTCGGCCTCAAGCAGTGAAAAATTGTCAGTCATATCGTGAGAAAACTTGACCTCGGCCAGTGCCAGCTTGCTCTCGGCCTGTTGGATTTGCTGGTGTCGCAGGGCGATGCGTTGCCGTGCCTCGCCCAGTTGCGCCATTTGCAGCCGCACCTGGCGGCGCAGTTCTGCCCTTTGGGTGTCCAAAGACAAACGCAGTGATTGCAACCTTAAAGCGGCACGGCGGTAGGCATTCTTTTGCGTGGTCTGAAAGACATCCGTCGATGCTTGAAGATAGACGCTCCATTGCTTTTGTGTCGATGGCAAATACAGCGAAAGATACGGGTCGTTTGAATTGGACAGACCGTAATTGACCTGCAAACTGACATCTGGCAGCAGGCCATTCTTGGCCACGCGCAGGCCGCGTTCAGCCTCGTCGATCTCTGCCTGCAATTGCAGTAGCTCGGCGCGGCCCTTGATTGCTGCCACTTCATAGTCGATCTCGTCCAACAGGGGTATTGGCGGTGCGGTCACTTGCAAACGGGTGTTGAGATCAAGGTCAAGCAGCAGTTTGAGCCGGTCGCCTGACGCTGCTACTGCGTTTGTTGCCTGGTTGGCGGCATCTTCGGCATCTTTTAAATTGATCTCGGCGCGGTAGGTGTCCATGGAACTGGCAGCGCCCACGCGCTCTTTGCTTAGTGCTACCAGTGCCTGACGATGCAAACGTTCAACCAAAGATTGGGCCAGCCCCAGCATGTCCTGATCGCGTACCAGTTGGTAGTAGGCAGCGATGGTTTCCAGTGCCACATTGACCCGCGTTTGCTCAAAGCTGCGACGCGATGTGGCCATGGCAAATTCAGCGGTGCGTACGCCGTTTTGCGTGACCTCGCGGTCCAAACCCCTGAACAATGGCTGCTGGATGCTCAGGTTAAGCGTGGTGTTGGTGGTGTTGTTGATACCGCCGCCTGATCTGTTCCAGGACGGCCCGACAGAAAGGGTGGTGCCGTATTCAAACTTCTTTTTGAACTGTGCACCGATGCTGTTGTTGGCCCCCAGAGTGCCTGATGACAAGGAGTTATCGCCGATCTTGCCCAGTTTGAGGCTGGGCACCAGTTGCACGTCAAACTCAGCTTGAGCGGACTCCAGCCCCTGCTGGTCACCCTCCAGATTCAAGCGCGCCGTGACCAGCCTGGAGTTGCTGGACAGGGCGGTATGGACGGCCTGCTCTAGTGTCAATTGTCCAAACTTGCCGTGCTGTGACGCGTGCTCTGAAGCTGCGACCGGCACAAGAAACAGCAGAGTCAGGGTGCAGCACCAAAAGCTTTTCAACACCGCACGGCACACATGGGCTAAGTGATCAGGGGGTGAATAGTAATATTCCTAATCGTTCAACAGCCACTCACGCCCTGCTCCAAGTTCATCAGAGAGATGGTGGGAACAAATGTGCCTGAGCAATTTCCATTGGCCGAACCGCCTGTATGGCTTCCTGTGGGCGCAGAAGTTGTGCATGTGGAAATGACGGGCGAGGTGAGAGCAGCAATGGATCCTGAAAATGTGCAAGTTTGGGAATAAGTCGCCTGACTTTTGCCACCTGAATTACCAGAAACCTGCACTTGAAACTGCACTGGAACGCTTGTCGGTGTCGCAGTACCCAGCGTACCGGTGATCGTTCCGGAGGCTGTTGAACCTAAGCTTTTGCTGGTGCTCGACGACGTGGCGATGGTTCCTGTGATCGTATTCCCACTGATGGTCATGCTGACGCCTCCAAGCACGAACGAAGCAGCGGATGAATCGGAAAGTGTGACATCTCCACCCAACACGCAGGGGGTTTGGCCCTGACAGGGAATAAAAGACGAGGTGGTTTGTGTCGGGGTTGAGCTGGAACCACCCCCGCCCGCTGCTGCACCGATACCGGCAACGCCGGCAGCCGCAGCGACCACCACGGCTGTGGTGCTTAGACCTGAGGCACTGATCGAAATAGTGCCTGCGTTGCTTGCACTGGCTGTAGCGCCCGTCGCAGCCGAACCAGAGGTACTGCCAGCGGTCGTACCAACTGCTGCTGTTGAGCTTGACGCGCTGTAGATTTCAGCCACCAAGCCAAAACGTGCCCCTGATTCGATCACATCCACCGACACCGAATCTGAAAACGACGTGGCTACCGACGGTGCATCAGACAGTTCGGTAAACAGCTTCATGGGACCATCGTCCTTGACCATTTGCCAACTGGGTATCTCATCCGAATCCTTTTTTTTCACCACAAGGGCATCGGTTTTGACCACGGCGTTGTCACCATTGACGACCAAAAAGCGGTACTCAAGCAAATCGTTGGATTTGGCCAGCGCTGGCAGGGTTGCCACATAGCTGTCCGGTTTGGTTTGCTGCGCCGTCATCGGTACAAAAATGTATTCAGCTTGGCCCTGGCCCTTAAAGTAGGCCCGCACCAGAGTCACGCCTTTGGGGTCCACCACCGTGGCATCCAGTCGAATGCGCTGCCCTGGCACAAAATATTGGATGGCATCATGCGTGACCTTGGTACCGCTGGCTGCCAATGCCGCAGTGGGCACCTGAAGCACCAAAAAGGCCAGCAGCGCAAGCCACGACAAAAACCTGCCCAGCACACTGTTCCTGATACGATTCATGGTAAATTTTCCTGTAAGTGATTGATCAATAAAAAAGAAGACGTGAAAAACGCAGCGATTCAACCGGTCAAACCGGTCAAACCGGCCAAAGGGGTTGATGGCAAACTGCCAAATCAGAACACCCTTCGCTGCAAATTTTGACACAATACCGCGCAGTTCTGACTGCTGCGGCGTTTTTTTGTCCATTGGGATACGTTCACAGTCATTCCCGCGAACGCGGGAATCCAGTGCATTTTGTTGTAAGGGTACAAAGTCAGTCTGGATTCCCGCCTTCGCGGGAATGACGATAGTGGGGTTTCAACGATTACGTTACGCAGGGTCACTTTATTATTCGGGTATTCTGGTTTCAATATGTCAAGCATCAATTTAATGAACAAGGTTTATAATTTTCAGTGGAATGGCATCAACCATTGTTATTCATGGTTGGGACTGGTGATATTGGTATTGACATTTTGGACTGCTGGTCTGGCATGGGCGCAAAATACCAACGGCATGGCGAACCAAGAACTCAAGGTTGCGCTGGTGATCGGCAATAGCGCATACCGGGCATCGCCTCTGGCCAATCCCGTCAATGACTCACGTGCCTTTGCTGTTAAATTGCGCAACTTGGGGTTTCAGGTAATCGAGCGTGAAAATATCGCTGCCCAGCAAATTCCACCCGTCTTGCGCGAGTTTCGTGCCAGCCTAAAACCCGGCGCTGTGGCTTTGTTTTTTTATGCCGGTCACGGGGTGCAAATCAAAGGCTCCAACTATTTGCCGGCAGTCGATGCCAACATCACCTCTGAGGAAGATGTGCCCATGAACAGCATCGAACTTAACCGCGTGCTCGACATGATGGGCGAGGCCAAAACCCGGTTGAACCTGGTATTTTTGGATGCCTGCCGCAACAACCCTTTTGCGTCCAAAGTCCGTTCAAGCGGCGGCGGTCTGGCCAAGGTTGAGGCCCCATCGGGCACCTTGATCTCCTTTGCCACACGCCCGGGAAGCGTTGCGTCAGACGGTAGCGGTCAGCACGGGCTTTACACCGAACACCTGCTGCAAGCGGTCGATGAACCCAATTTACAGATCGAACAGGCCCTCAAACGTGTGGTCAGCGGTGTCAAGAAATCCTCGCAGGGCCAGCAGGAGCCTTGGATGGAAGGCAGCATTGACGGCGATTTTTACTTTCGCGGTGGCCCTACCGATGGGGGTAACACCCCCACCGCCACGCCAACCGCCACGCCCACCGATCCCACGAACCCCTTGACTGTCGAACTGGCTTTTTGGGACAGTGTGCGTAGCAGCAATCACCCGCCAGATATTCAGGCCTATTTGGACAAATACCCAGGCGGTCAATTTGCCACTTTGGCCAAAGTGCGTCTCACAGCGTTAAGCACACAGGGTTCGGATAAATCATTTAGTGAACGTGGTAACCCCACCAATCAAGCCGGTATGACGAGTATTTCCAGTATTGCAAGTAAGACCATTCCAACAGTTACCAATAATCGGCGCAAGCTGGTCGCTATTGCAGGTTTTGAGAACAAAAGTACCTATGGTGCCGACAAACTGTGGGATACATCGGCGCAGTTGCTCACGTCAGAGCTTCTTGAAATGGGTGCTTTTCGCTTGGTGGAGTGGGAAAAGATGAAGCAGCTATTTGACTGGAAAGCGCTGTCCACCAACAGTTTGGTCAAAAGCCCCGAACAGCGTGAGGCCGCACGCAAAATTTTGCTGACCGAATATTTTTTGTCGGGTGCGGTTACTCAATATGACGTGGCGCAAAAGTCCGAGGTCAGTGCGTTTTCTAAGCGCAAAACCTACGTCACCAGTGTGCGCGTTGATCTTCAAATGCAAGATGCTGCGACGGGCGAATACATCAGCGGTGCCAGTGGAGAAGCCAAAGAAAAACAAGAATTTAACGGCGATCTCGGCGGCGGAGAGACCGGCACCTGGGACACCAAGTCGGGTGACCAGGCATTGGGCCGTGCCATTCAGATGGCATTAAAAAAACTGGTTGATACCTACAAAATGCACCAGGATGAAGATTGACGGTCAGCGACCCGTCAATACGTTTGCTAACAATGACAAAGTCAGAACTTAACATCAAACAACGAACCTGTAGCCCGTATGAAGCAAAGCGGAATACGGGGGGAGACCACGCACGAACGCTCTGGCTTCATGACTTACACAAAACCATTTCACCAAGCAAGCCATCGTTGATAATCAAAACAGGGCGGCTTGGCTGTTTTGTGCGAGTCCTACAACAACCGTCATCAATTATCAGAAACCATCAATAAATATCAATAACCATCAACAACTTTTACTTACCCATAACCCAATACCCGTGTTTGAGACCGATGAACATTTTGAAAAGGACCCCCTCATGAATCCCAATTTATTTTTCGCTACGGCGCTACCTGATGTTGCTGCCCCACAAAAATCATCCACGCTGTTTGGCAAAATGCGCTTGATTGCCGCAGTGTGCATCACCACAGCGCTATTGGCCTGTGGCGGAGGCGGCGGTGGTGGTGATGGTGGCGCAAGCACCCCAGCACCCACCGTCAGTCAGTGCACGTCTTTTGTGGACAGTTTGGGTCGCACGGTGCCGTGTACGGTCATGAACACGCTTGCAGGTTCAACCCTAGCCTATCTGGACGCAGGTGCAAGCAGTGATACGGGTGCAGGCGACGGAGCGGTCGATGGGGTGGCCAGCGACGGCGTGGCCATTGCCAACGCAACGCTTCAATTTACCGATGTCAATGGTCAGATTGTCATCACCACGACCGATGCCGCTGGGTATTACCGCATCAGCCTGCGCGGCATGAAAGCCCCTTTGCTGGCCACCGTCATGCGCAACAACAACCCCTGGAAGTCCATGTTGGTCACCGACATTGTTCGCGCACCGGCCAACCGCAAGTTTTACACCATCAATCTGACAGGGCTAACCGACGTGGTGGTCTCTGAGGTGGCCAAAAAAGAAGGACTGTCTAGTACCGATGCTGTGACACCGTTGGTTATGCAGCATCAAAAAGACCAAGTAGCGGGCATCGTTGCGGGTATCAATCAGTCCATCAGTGCTCAGATCACCGACTCAGGCTTGAACGCTTCCACTTTTAACCCGATGACGGTTACCGTGGATAACCAGGCTGCATACGATAAATTGTTGAAATCCGTCGAAATCAGCAGGCAGTTGGGCGGGCTGACCACACTCACGGTGAAAACCTACACCGTGGGTGGCAGCATCACGGGTCTGGGCAGTGCCAGCGGACTGGTGTTGTCCAATGGGGCAGACACCCTGACGGTGGCTGCCAATGCAAGCGCTTTTGTATTGCCCGCAAGCGTGAAGCAAGGCGATAGCTACGCCGTGGCGGTCAAAACCCAACCTGCTGGGCTGACATGCAGTGTTGCGAGTGGCACAGGCACGGTGGCGGCGGGCAATGTGACGACTGTGGCCGTGACGTGTGTTGCACTGGTGTTGGACAGGTACACCCTGGGTGGCAGCATCGCGGGTCTGGGCAATGCCAACGGCCTGGTGTTATCCAATGGGGCAGACACCCTGTCGGTGGCCGCCAACGCAAGCGCTTTTGTATTGCCCACAAGCGTGAAGCAAGGTGACAGCTACGCCGTGGCGGTGCAAACCCAACCCACCGGCCTGACGTGCAGTGTTGCGGGTGGCACGGGCACGGTGCCAGCGGGCAATGTGACGAATGTGGCGGTGACGTGTGTTGCACCGGTAATACCCACCTACACCGTGGGTGGCAGCATCACGGGTCTGGGCAGTGCCAGCGGACTGGTGTTGTCCAATGGGGCAGACACCCTGACGGTGGCCGCCAATGCAAGCACTTTTATATTGCCCGCAAGCGTGAAGCAAGGTGACAGCTACACCGTGGCGATCAAAACCCAACCCGCGGGCCTGACATGCAGTGTTGCCAACGGTACAGGAACGGTTGCGGCAGGCAATGTAACGACTGTGGCTGTGAGTTGCAGCCCCAACAGCTACACATTGGGTGGCACGGTCAGTGGCTTGAATGCCGATGGGCTGGTTCTGGCCAACGGCGGGCAAACTGTCACGGTGAACAAGGGCGGCACCGGCTTTGCATTTGCCACGCCCATTGCCTCTGGCGGCGGGTACAGCGTCACGGTGCAAACCCAACCCACCGGGCTGACATGCAGTGTTGCCAACGGTACTGGCACGGTTGCGGCTGGCAATGTCAGTTCGATCACAGTGACCTGTGCAATTGCCACAAGTGCCAAATTCAGCACCGTGGGCAGTTACGCCGTCACCGAGTGCATCAAAGACAAGACCACGGGCCTGATCTGGGAGGGCAAAACCGCAGACGGTGGTTTGCGTGACGGTTCAAAAACCTATACCAACTATGACAACACGGCAGAGAAACAGTTCTTGAATGGTTCGACCTATGTCAACCCGACCCAGTCGCAGATCGATGCAGCCACCAATTCGGTGGGTTACAAAAATGCCGTTAACGCCAGTGCTCTGTGTGGCTACACCAATTGGCGCTTGCCCACCAAGGATGAATTGGTCATGTTGGTAACGAACAAAAACGCAGAGGTGGCATCTGACAATTGGTTTCCGAATAATTCTGCCACCTGGTACTGGTCCTCGTCGCCTGATCCTAAGTATGCAGGCTACGCCTGGAATGTCTATTTCAGCGATGGCTACGTCAGCAACTACGACGGCCGCTACCTCAACGGCCATGTGCGCCTTGTGCGTTAGGGGTGGGTGGGGTGGTGAGTGTTGGGCGTGCCCGTCAGTGTTTGGAGCGCGAAGCGCTTTGGGGTATTCGGTGCAAACTGTCCAATCGATCCAAGTGACCATAAGGCACACCTCCCGGCGAAGCCGGGAAATTTTTGGGTATTCGAATCATCCGGCTGATTTCCTTTCGTCACTTTCCCGATTCCATGGTTCGTCGCAAGGTTAGCGGCCATACGGGTGTGCTTGATGTGTTGCAAGCCTTCCGAGCGGTAGGAGACGGCTGGCAAACGCGCATTGATTCGGTGCTGAGGGACTGGCTGCGTACCCATTCGCCGGTTTAGATCAAGCTTTTATTGGCCTACGATGCCATCAACTTGACAGAACCTGTCACGGACAAATCATTAGCCAACATAGGCCGTCAAAAAATGCGCTGGACTCAGGATGTCTATGCCCTGAAAGCTTTGCAGCACCAGCAAATCCTGATCACCCGTCAAAATGGCTTGGGCTTGGCCATGAAATGCCACATCAAGAAACTTATTGTCCTGGGTGTCGCGAAAAACTTCAGATTTCCTGATCCGCAAGGAATCGTGAATGGCACATTGGCAGGCTGTTTTGACGCTGTTTGAGTGCCTGGGTGCATGATTTTGCTGATTCTGTAGCGACTATAAATGCTGTGAAGGTGCCAAACAGCTTTCCAAAAAAATAGGGGTTTTCTTTGTCCGGATCAGCGTTGGGCTATCTCAACTGACATCAAAATCCACCGTGTGAACACTGCCGCATCTCTCGTTACGTCCGTTTTTCCTGTGACATCTTCAATCCACGATGCACATCGCGTTTGTGTGGCCCCCATGTTGGACTGGACAGACCGTCACTGCCGGTACTTTCATCGGCTTTTGACGCGCCGCGCATGGCTTTATTCCGAGATGGTGACGACAGGCGCTTTGCTGCATGGCGATGTGGCGCGCCACCTGCGCTTTGATGCGGCAGAGCAGCCTGTGGCGCTGCAATTGGGTGGTAGCGAATCGGCAGATTTGGCGCAATGCGCCCAACTGGCCCAACAATGGGGCTATCGCGAGGTCAATCTGAACTGTGGTTGCCCCAGTCCACGGGTGCAGCGCGGTGCTTTTGGGGCTTGCCTGATGACGCAACCCACCCTGGTGGCCGATGGCATCAAGGCCATGCAAGATGCGGTGTCCATCCCGGTCACGGTCAAGCATCGCATCGGTCTGGACAAGGAGGAGAGTTATGACTTTGTTCGCGATTTTGTGGGTACGGTTAGCCAAGCAGGTTGTCGCACTTTCATCGTTCATGCCCGCAACGCCTGGCTTAACGGCTTAAGCCCCAAGGACAATCGCACGGTGCCGCCTTTGCGTTACGAATGGGTCTATCAACTGAAACGCGACTTTCCGGGGCTGGAGATCGTCTTGAACGGCGGGGTGGTCAATTCAGATCAAATCGAAACGCACCTGCGTCATGTAGATGGTGTGATGGTGGGCCGTGAGGCCTATCACCGCCCCTGGTGGTTGAGCGAATGGGACGACAGGTTTTGGCCCGATCAGGTCAAGGTGGATGATGCAATACGCACCCGTGACACCGTAGAGCAGCAGATGGTGGCCTATATGGTGGAACAGGCCCGACTGGACGACGCACACTGGCTGTCCATTGCCCGTCATCTGCTGGGGCTGAGACACGGTCAGTCGGGCGCACGCCAGTGGCGCAGGGTTTGGAGCGACCATCAGCTCAAACACATGACCCCCGACTGCGTCTTGGCGTTAATAAATAAGTTAGCTACGCCATAAATCACAAAATGATAGCATGTATCGCAAGACTATCGTGCATAGTTCTGTTTTTTTATAAATTATTGCGTTGATTATTTTTTGTAACATGATTTGCGGTCAACGCTGTCATCCCTGCCATGATTGAAAATACGCCCATGAACTTTTTGGATGCCATCAACTGGGATGCCAACGGCCTGGTGCCCGCCATTGCGCAAGAGCAAGCGACCGGTGACGTGCTGATGCTGGCGTGGATGAACCGCCTGGCACTGCAACACACCGTTGAACAAGGCAAGGCGGTTTATTTCAGCCGTTCGCGCCAAAGGCTTTGGTACAAGGGCGAAGAGTCTGGCCACATTCAGACCGTGCATGAGATTCGCCTGGACTGCGATGCCGACGTGGTGCTGCTTAAAGTCACACAAACCGGCCACACACCCGGCATTGCTTGCCACACTGGACGGCACAGTTGTTTTTTTAGCATTCTTAAAGACGGCGTTTGGCACGCAAGCGACCCTATTTTGAAAGACCCGCAGAGTATTTATAAATCATGACTATGCTCACCTTATGCCCTGATTCCCTGACGGCCCTGGCCGCCGTGATTGAAAGCCGTTTGCCTGCGCGTGGCGGCAACCCCGAGGCCAGCTACGTGGCGCGTCTGCTGCACAAGGGGCCGGATGCTTTTCTTAAAAAAATTGGCGAAGAGGCCACCGAGGTGGTCATGGCCGCCAAGGACGCAGACCACGGGGGCGACAAGGGCAAAATCGTCTATGAAATGGCCGATCTCTGGTTTCACAGCATGATCGCCTTGGCGCATTACGGCCTGACCCCCGCCGACGTGGTGGCTGAACTTGACCGGCGAGTGGGCTTGAGCGGCTTTGAAGAAAAAGCCCTGCGCAAGGTCATCCGTCGTGAGCAAGAATCTGCCGGACAGATTGCAGAGAATACCCAGAATACTCAGAGTACCCAAAACGCAGGAGGCACAGCATGACCCAAAATTTTTATCGCCCTGACAGCGATGCAGACCCTGTGACCGCAGTGGCTCCTGTCGATCTGGCACGGCTGAATGCGCTCAACACCGTGGGCACCATCAGCTATGTGCTGCACCTGATCGTCGCGGTCAGCGCGCTGATCCCGGGCGGACAGTTTGGTCCTTTGCTGCTGGTGGTGGCGTTGGTGATCGACTTTGTCAAGCGGGACGATGCCCGTGGTACTTGGCATGCGTCGCATTTTGCCTGGCGCATTCGGACGGTTGTGATAGCCGCTGTGCTGTACCTGGTCACCGTCCCGCTTTGGTTTTTGTTGGTGGTGCCCGGCTGGCTGGCGTGGGTGGCTATTTCGGTGTGGTTTTTGTACCGCATCGTGACCGGCTTTATGCGCATGAACAAAGGGCTGCCCATGGAGGTTTCTGTATGACGAACGATGTGAATGGTCATGTGACTGGCGGTGTGACGGGTGTGACGGGTGTGACGGATGTGTTGGTCAGTTGTCTGTTTTGCAAAATTGTGGCTGGTTTGGTTCCGTCCAGACGGGTGTATCAGGACGATGAGTTTTATGCCTTTCACGACATTCATCCGTCTGCGCCGGTGCATTTTTTGCTGATACCCAAACTGCACATTCCTTCTATGGCCCAGCTCACGGACGACCATGCCGCCATGATGGGGCGCATGATGGTGCTGATTCCTAAGCTGGCGCTGCAAGAGGGCTGCAACCCGTATCCGATGGGTGGTTTCAGAGTGGTCGCCAACACCGGTGTCGAAGGCGCTCAGGAAATCAACCACCTGCATATCCATGTCATGGGCGGCCCACGGCCCTGGCTGCGTGGGTAACTGCCCAACGGACGCTGACACCACGATCGATCAATCAATCCAAACAACCCGGTTCCAAACCGTTTGCACCCAATCTCAATCAATCGATTGCAGGGCTGTGTATGGTGACCAGAGTGCGGTCAGCAAAAAAAGGATAGACCATGACAATATTACAGACCACGTCGCCCACTTTTGATGATGTGTGGCGGACGATTCAAGAACTTGCCGTGATGAGCAAAGCAACCGACTGCAAGTTTCAAGAAACTGACCGCATGCTCAAAGAACGATCTGAAGAAACCGATCGCAAATTTCAAGAAACCGACCGCAGGTTTCAAGAAACTGACCGCATGCTCAAAGAACGATCTGCAGAAACCGATCGCAAATTTCAAGAAACTGACCGCATGATTAAGGCCGTCACCAGGCAGTTGGGTGCGCAGGGCAATCGACTGGGTGAGTTTGTGCAAGAGATGGTGCGGCCGGCGGTGGTGCGGCTGTTTCGTCAGCGTCAGTTGCCGGTGCATCAGGTGATGGCCAATCTGGTTTCGTTCGACGATAACGGGAAATTTCGTGCCGAGATTGATTTGCTGGTGATCGACTCAGACATAGCCGTGGCGGTTGAGTGCAAGTCGCATTTATCACAATCCGACGTGGATGAACATCTGGAACGGCTTGCGCTTTTCAAAGAATATTTTCCTCAATATTGCGTATTCAAGCTGATGGGCGCTGTGGCGGCCATGGTTCTGCCACATGAGGTAGGCCGCTACGCTTATCGCAAGGGGCTATTTGTGTTGGCGCAGTCCGGTGATGCCATTGAAATTCGCAACGATGACAGTTTCAAACCACAGCAGTGGTAAATAAAGTCTTTGATAACATAATCATTAATATATTTAAGAGAGATTCTCGGCATGGGTTCATTTTCAATTTGGCATTGGCTGATCGTTTTATTGGTCGTCGCCATGGTGTTTGGCACCAAAAAATTAGGATCGATTGGCAGCGACCTGGGTCGTGCGGTCAAGGGCTTTAAGGACGGCCTGAATGCCAGCGGCACGCATGAGCCTACAGGGTCTGTTGCGACTGCCGATGGCAAACCGGCAGAGTCCTTGCCCGCTCCCCGCACTCCCACTCACCCCATCACGATCGACGCAGAGACCCACGTTAAATCGTCACATGATTGACCTGGGTATTTCAAAGCTGGCACTCATTGGCGCTGTGGCGCTGATCGTCATCGGCCCTGACAAACTACCTAGTGTGGCCAGAACGCTGGGGGCATTGATTGCCAGAGCACGGCGATATTTGAACGATGTCAAGGCCGAGATCAGCCGTAACATGGCGCTGGACGAATTCAAAAAAATGCACGACTCTGTCCAGACTGCGGCGCATGACGTTCGTCGGTCGATTCAAACCGGCATGGCGGACTTTGACCCTACAGGGTTACAGACAGTGGATGCCTCACAGCCAGACCTATTGAACGACGCGATGCGGTCGGCGTATCACCCCCCCCAAAAAAACTGGCGTATCCGGCGCAGTGCCGTTCCGCACTGGTACAAGGTACGCGCCGGTGTTCGCACCCACGCCCTGTCGGGTGCAGCCCGTGTGGCGCGTTTTAGGCCTGTACGGCCCAAGCGTGGTGACATTTGGGTTCGGCCTGACTCTCCCCCCCAGTCCAACGGATGAGCTCAAACCCACACCCAAACACTCATTCTGACCTTGATCTCAAACCAGCGGACACCGAGCAGCCTTTTGTGGCGCATCTGGTTGAGCTTCGCAGCCGTTTGATCAAGTCCCTGCTGGCGGTAGCAGCCGTGGCCCTGGTGCTGGCCGTCTATCCAGGGCCTGCGGCTTTGTATGACCTGATGGCGGCCCCGTTGGTGGCGCATCTGCCCAAGGGTTCCAGGCTGATCGCCACCTCGGTGCTGTCTCCTTTTATGGTGCCCATCAAGGTCTGGCTGGTCACGGCCCTGATGCTGGCATCGCCAGCCGTGCTGTACCAGGTGTGGGCGTTTGTGGCCCCCGGTCTGTATCGGCATGAACGCAATCTGGTGCTACCGCTGGTTGTATCGAGCACCTTGTTGTTTTTTGTCGGTGTGGCCTTTTGTTACTTTTTTGTCTTTGGGCGCGTGTTTGCCTTTATCCAGGGGTTTGCTCCGGCCAGCATCACGGCATCACCCGACATTGAGGCCTATCTGGGCTTTGTGCTGTCGATGTTTTTGGCGTTCGGCATGGCGTTTGAGGTTCCCGTGGTGGTGGTGCTGTTGGTGCGCATGGGTGTGATTGGCATCCAAAGGCTGAAGGAATGGCGCGGTTACTTTGTGGTGGCAGCCTTTGTCGTAGCCGCCATCGTCACTCCGCCCGACGTGGTGTCGCAACTGGCCTTGGCCATCCCCATGTGCTTGCTTTATGAGCTTGGAATTTGGGCTGCCCAATGGCTAACCCGTCACGACAAAGCTTGCGATGCGCCTGGATAGTCATCGTGTGCAAATGCCGTAACACAGGGTTGGCGGTGCTGGTGTTTTTGGCCGCGCTGATCTGGGATGCGGCCCAGCGTGGCCCTGCGCCGCCAATGGCCCGTGCCGTCTGGCCAATGCCAGCCGTTAGCCCCAGCGTATCCGTGGATGCCCTGGTGCCCACCGGCAGCGGTTTTATCCCCATGCCAGGCAGCACGCCAGCAGCGCATTCCAGCAGTTTATTGACCATGCCCCGGGGTCATCCTGCGGTGCTGATGGCTTTTTGGTTTGCCGGCTCTGGCGAGAGTGCGCCCGATGTGCAGATTGCAGCCTCAGGCTTTGACCGCACGACACAGCGCTGGCTGCCTGCCCAGTGTGCGGTCGATCGCCATGCCTTGGGCGCGGCTTTGGGGTTTGGGGTGCGCCGTCTTGGCAACCCCGTGGCCTGGCTGGATGGGCAAGGGCGGGTGCATTTGTTTGTGGTGGCGACCGGCCTGGGCGGCTGGGCAGCCAGTCGGGTGGTGCATTTGCGTCAAAGTGGGACCGGGCCGATCATGCGTTTTGACTTGGTTCGCGTTTTGCCACTGTCCTGGCTGTGGAATACCAGTTTTTTGGTTCGCACCGCGCCACTGCCGTTGCAAGATGGCGGCATGGTGTTGCCGGTCTATTTTGAGCTGGGTGCCAAGTACCCCGCAGCGCTCCGTTTCGACGCAGAGGGGCAGTTTGTAAGCATGGTGCGCATCTCACGTCGCGGTCATCTGTTGCAGCCCACGCTGGTCATGCAAAACGATCGTCAGTGGCTGGCCCTGATGCGAGATCAACGCCCAGCGGGCAGGGTGGCCGCAGCACAGACGCAAGATGGTGGCCAAAGCTGGTCTGATCTGCCTGACCTGACACTGACCAACCCCAATGCGTCGGTAGCAGGCATGGGCATCGCCCCCGGGCAAATGGTGCTGGTACACAATTCGTCACCCCAAGCACGCTACATTCTGGACTTGAGCCGATCGTCTGACGGTGTGCATTGGCAACTGTTGGCCCGTCTGGCCGATGGTCACGGTGCGGGGGAATACTCCTACCCCGCACTGGCCTGGGCCGATGGCAGTTTGTGGGTAAGCTATACCCACTTGCGCCAGCGCATTGCCTGGCAGCGGTTGGGTATGAAGCAATAATGAAGCAATAATGAAGGACTAACGCAAATCATGACATGAGTCATGGGCGCAAAAATTGATTCGCCAAGCGCTGTGCGGATGGGCGAATAAATTGGCCCCTACGACAGTCAGATGATGCCCAAGTCAGTTTCTAAGCGAATCACAAAGTCCCAATGAACTATACCGCTCGCATCATTACCATCGCCATGGCGTTGAATGGAATCGTTGCTGCAATTGCATGGACTTCGCTTGATAAAAGCAGGCTGAAATTCGAAGAAATCGCCAAGGTTGCCACCCAAAATCTCAGCAAGTTTGTCGCCAGTGATCTGGATGCACAGTACCACGACGCAGACCTTGCCTTGCAGGTGGTTGCAGATGAGTACGAACGCCAATCGCTTGCAAAAAATCCGTCGGGTGCAGCGATCAATGCCCTGATCAAACGTCAACTGCAACTTCATCCTGCTTTGATTTCCATCCGGATCACCGACACAGGCGGAGAAACCATTTTGGGCTATGAAGGACTTCGTCCACCGCCGGGCAGCAACATCGCGCATCGTCCTTACTTTATTCAACTGCGACAGGACCCAAATGCCGCACTGGTGATCTCGCCGCCGATATTGGGCAAGATCAGCGGCAAATGGGGCATTTCTTTTGCACGGCGGCTCAATGATCGTGAGGGTACTTTTAAGGGCATTATTTTTGCCTTTTTGGATGTGGCGGCCCTTCAGACCAAGCTGGCCCAACTCGCTCCTGGCGGAAAAACACAAGTCAGCGTCACCGACAGCCAATTCGGCTTGATTGCCCAATTTCCTGCCCCACCCACCGGTTACGACACAGTTGGCAAAGTCTTGTGGTCGCAGGGTCTCAAACAGTCGCTGGCAAAGGGGCCAGATTCTGGAACTTACCTGGATCATGTGGAGGGTGCGGAGGGTGTGGATCGACTCTACGCCTACCTCAGGCATACCCAATACCCCTTTTACGTGGGCGCAAGCATTTCAAAGGACGATTACCTTGGCGGCTGGTACAACGAAGTCAAGGTCACGGGGGCCATGTGGGTGGCATTTGCACTGGCAACCTGCATCAGCGCATGGCTACTGGTCAGAGCGTGGCAACGACGTGAGCGCATCGAGCAAACGTTGAAATACGAGAGGATGCGTCTGGGCGAGGTCATCTGGAGCGCCCACGTGGGCACTTGGGAATGGCGCGTACAGACCGGTGAGGTGCTTTTCAATGCCCGTTGGGCTGACATCATTGGCTATCGTTTGGAAGATCTGGCCCCCGTCAACCTCTCGACATGGAGACATCGCATGCATCCGACGGATGTGGAGGTGGCTCAAGGTTTGTTGGAACGTCTCTACCGGCGGGAACTTGAGTTTTTTGAATGCGAAGTTCGCCTGCGCCATCAACAGGGGCACTGGGTGTGGGTGCTCGACCGTGGCCGGATTGTCGATTGGGCAACAGACGGTCAACCTCTTCGCATGGTAGGCACCAGCCAGGACATTACCGATCGCAAAAACGCCGAAGAGCGCCAGGTACATGCTGTCCTTGATGCAACCCCTGAAAGCATGTTGATGGTGGCCCCTGATGGAGCCATCCGGTTTGCCAATCAGATGGCCGTGGCATCGTTTGGCTACGCACAGGCTGAACTGTCAGGCCTGAATGTTGATGCCCTGGTGCCAGCGTCGATGCGCGACGGGCATAGACACCATCGTGAGGCGTACCTGCAAAACCCCGTGGCACGAGCGATAGCAAGCGAAGGCAAACTCAGAGCAACCCGCAAGGGCGGGCTTGAGTTTCCGATTGAAATCAATTTGAGTCATTTTGCCTTTCATGGCGAATCGCTGGTCATTGCCTCGATCAAGGACATTACCGTTCGCAAACGAATCGAGGAACAACTGCAATCCAGTCATGCCTTGCTGCACGAACTGTCCGAGCAGGTGCCTGGCGTTTTCTACCAGTTCAAACTGTCGGGCAACGGCATCTTTTCTGCCCCATTTGCCAGCCGAGGTTTGATGGATATGTTCGGCCTTGAACCTGAACATTTGACTGAAAACGCTGTGGCAATTTTTGAATCCGTTGTACAGGAAGACCGGCCCTCCTTCACGGCAAGCGTGATGAAATCTGCCCAAACCATGCAAAACTGGACGGGCGAGTTTCGCGTTTTGCTGCCCGATGGTTCCATCCGCTGGCGCGAAGGTCACGCGCATCCCATCAGGCAGGGCGATGGCAGTATTCTTTGGCACGGATTTGTCTGGGATGCAACCCAGCGCTTTGAGGCCGCAAGCCAACTGCAAGCCCTCAATGAGACACTTGAGTTGCGCGTCAGGCAACGCACCCAAGAGCTCAATGCGGCGCTCCATACGGCAGAAATCGCCATGAAGAGCCGGGGTGAATTTTTGACCAAAATGAGCCATGAAATCCGTACACCGCTCAACGCCGTTCTGGGAATGACCTACATGGCACTGCGTTCCAATCTGCCCTCCAGGGAGCGCGGATACCTTGAACGCATTCGGGTTTCGGGTGATCACCTGCTGGCCATCATCAATGACATCCTCGACTTTTCCAAAATTGATGCTGGCAAACTTGTTCTTGAAGAGATCAATTTTGGACTTGACCCCATGTTGCAGGGCATCATCCAACTGACAGAGACCAAAGCGCACGACAAGGGGCTGACCCTGGTGCTGGATGTGGATGCCAATGTGCCACGCCATCTTTGCGGTGATGTGTTGCGTCTGCGTCAAATCCTGCTCAACTTCATTGGCAACGCCATCAAGTTCACGCACCGTGGCGGTGTGACGGTGCATGTCCACCACGTTCACCTTTTGGCCGATGAACACGACCCGAGCGATTTGCCAACCTGCATGTTGCGCTTTGAAGTGCAGGACACGGGGATAGGTTTGAGTGACGATCAAAAGTCGAGACTGTTTCAAGCCTTTGAGCAGGGCGACAACTCCATCACCCGCAAATTTGGTGGCACGGGCCTGGGTCTGGCCATCAGCCGTGAATTGACCCTGATGATGGGCGGCGAGATAGGTGTGTCAAGTCACGAAGGCCTGGGCAGCACGTTTTGGTTCACAGCCAGATTGCGCCATGCGACCGGTTCAATGGACGAACAAACGACCCTCAGTGACAGGCAGGCACTGCATGGGGCGCGTGTTTTGGTGGTGGATGACAACGAATTTAACCTGGACGTGGCCCAGGAACTGTTGGGGGATGTGGGCTTGCAGGTCTCCCTGGCCACCGATGGTGAACAGGCCCTGGCCTGTTTGCACCAGCACCCGTTTGACTGGGTGTTGCTCGATATTCAGATGCCTGTGATGGACGGCATTGAGGTCATTCGCCGCATCCGCGCCAACGAACAGACATCGGGCATTTGCGTGATCGCCATGACGGCCAATGCGTTCATGGAAGACCGCCAGAAATACCTTCATGCGGGCATGAACGATGTGATCACCAAGCCCATTGATCCTGAGCATCTGTATGCCACCCTGCTGAAGTGGCTGCGTGCGCCATTGGCTGACCCCGCTGTGGTGACGCACCTCACGCCGTCAGTTGCCCCGCGCACTTTGCCAACTTACGCTGCCGCGATTGACTTTGAGTCATTGTCAGTGTGGGATGCCAACATGCTGCATCTGACCGTTGGCGATGACCCTGCCACGCACCGCCGCCTGTTGAACAAATTTTTGGTCAGCGCACGCACCCAAGTGGCCGCCATCATGCAGGCGGCTGATGGGGCAATCTGGGACAGTGCTGCTGATATCAGCCACAAACTCAAGTCCGCTGCACGAACCGTAGGGGCCATGCGTTTGGGTGCGTATTGCGAAGCGCTTGAAAAATCCGGCAAAGCAGCCGACACATCCCCATGCAAATCGCTGGCCGATGCCTTGCAAAAAACTTTTGTTCAAACAAACAGTGCCATCAGCCAATTACTTTCGTCGTGAATGATGATGACAAATTCTTGAGCTATGTTTGCATTTGTGAATGAAATAACTTGGCTATGTTGAGACAGCGACGTTAATTATTGATGATGATGTCTGCATGGAACCCCTCAACACCGCATTTGCCAGAGCTGGCGATGATGACCTGGGCACTGCGCGTCAGTTGGGCACTGGTGTTGGGAGGGCTGACACTGGGCCTGACTTTGCGGCTGCCCCACCGGTGGCGTTGGGGTTTGATCTGGACGGTCATGGTCTGGACCTTGTTGGGTGGCGAGTGGTCGCCTGCTTATGGGCTGGGTTTGGCGTTTGGGTCGCCCAGTTTGATGGCTGCCGTGTTGTGTGCCGTGGTGCTGTTGCGGTCGTGGCGTGGGCAGCCGGTCGGTTGGATGAATTCTTCGGCTGGTGGCAGGGCCACCCTGATACTGGGGGGCATAGGCGTGGTGCTGGGCTGGGTGCTGCTTGTGGACACGCTGGCGTTGTGGCCACCGTCGGTCTATGCATGGGGTTTTGGGTTTGCCGCTTTGGCAGGCGTGGCGCTCCTGGTTTTGGTGATGTGGATGGCAGGGGCCGATCATCCGGCAGGACAAAGGGCGATAGGCTTGGTCGCGTTGGTGCTGGTGCTGTATGTGGCGACACGATTGCCCACCGGCAATGTGTGGGACGCTTTGCTTGACCCCTGGCTGTGGGTGGTTTTGCAGATCAGCGCTCTGGCCAAGAGTATCAATTGGATCCAGTTGATCAAGCACAAGTGATGCTGGGTTGTGCGTCAGTGACGCATGTCAATTTCACCCATTCCACCCATTCCACCCATTCCACCCATTCCAGCAACCGTAAACTCGCCTCTCCTTTTTTGAACGACTACCACGCACCCAAGGTGACCCTCATGACCCAACACGCCAAAGTTTTGATTCTTGGCTCTGGCCCCGCCGGCTATACCGCTGCCATTTACGCCGCCCGCGCCAATTTGCAGCCCTTGCTGATCACTGGCATCGCCCAGGGCGGTCAGTTGATGACCACCACCGAGGTGGACAACTGGCCTGCCGACGTACACGGGGTTTTGGGGCCAGACCTGATGCAGCGTTTTTTGGCCCACGCCGAGCGTTTTAGCACCCGCATCGTTTTTGACCACATCAACCAGGTTGATTTTTCAAAACGCCCTTTCACGCTGACAGGTGACAGCAGCACCTACACCTGCGATGCCCTGATCATCGCGACCGGTGCCTCTGCGGGCTATTTGGGCCTGCCGTCCGAGGCCGCCTTTATGGGCCGAGGGGTGTCGGGGTGCGCTACTTGCGACGGTTTTTTTTATCGCAACGAGCTTTGCTGCGTGGTGGGCGGCGGCAACACGGCGGTGGAAGAGGCGCTGTACCTGTCCAACATTGCCAGCAAGGTCTATGTGGTTCACCGCCGCGACCAGTTTCGGGCCGAGCCTATCATGGTCGACAAACTGATGGCTCGGGTGGCCGCAGGCAAAGTGGAGCTAAAAACTTTTTGCACACTGGACGAAGTTTTGGGCGATACCAGCGGGGTGAGCGGTGTGCGCCTTAAAAACGTCCAGACTGGCAGCACCGAAGTGCTGAGCTTGAAGGGCTGTTTTATCGCTATTGGGCACACGCCCAACACGCAGCTTTTTCAGGGGCAGCTTGACCTGGCTGGGGGTTACATCGTGACCCGGGGCGGCATGGGGAGCTTTGCCACCCAAACCAGTGTGCAGGGCATTTTTGCAGCCGGCGACGTTCAAGACCACGTTTATCGCCAAGCCATCACCAGTGCTGGCACGGGCTGTATGGCCGCATTGGATGCCCAGCGTTTTTTAGAACAGGTTTAGAACGGGTTTAGAACATGCCCCCGCTACAATGCGCGGCTTTTTTGGGCATTGCGCCGTGATGGTTTTGCCCAAGCGGGTCACCGCCACCCTTTGGCGAGGTTTGGCTTTTGGCAGCTTGTCAGTTTGTCAGGGGCTGTTTGTAAATATCGGAGATTCCAATGGCACGTGTGTGCAAAGTAACGGGCAAAGGCCCCATGGTGGGCAACAAGGTGTCCCACGCCAATAACAAAACCAAGCGCAGGTTTTTACCTAATCTACAGTACCGCCGTTTTTGGGTAGAGTCTGAAAGTCGCTGGGTCCGCATCAGGATTTCAAATGCCGGTCTGCGTTTGATCGATAAAAAAGGAATTGATGTGGTCCTTGCAGACCTGCGCAGCAGAGGCCAAGCTTAAATAACCAAAACAACGAGACAGATCCAAATCACTACTTCTGTCTTTTCACACCCTCTTTAGAAAGAATATCATGGCAAGCAAAGGCGGACGCGAAAAAATCAAGCTGGAATCTACAGCCGGTACCGGTCATTTTTATACCACCAGCAAAAACAAGAAAACCACCCCAGAGAAACTCTTGATCAAAAAGTTTGACCCCAAAGCCCGCAAACATGTGGACTATAAAGAAGTCAAGCTCAAATAAATTTGTTTTCAATATTATTTCGATATTATTAGACCCACCACACACCTAGAGACAATCTGTATGTGGCGGGTCAAGGCAACGGCAACCGAGCAGTTTTAATCATTTTGCGGTTTGTATGTCTCTGCCCCCGCAAAAAAAACCCAGTCCGATGGGTAGTGCATTACAAGGTTCATTACCAGATGTATTATTTGGACCATTAAACGATTCATTAAACGATTCATTAAATGATTCATTGTCCGGATTGAACAGTGTGGCCCTGGTGGGTAACCCCAACTGTGGCAAAACGGCTCTTTTTAATCTGCTGACGGGTTCCCGTCAAAAAGTGGCCAACTATGCCGGTGCCACCGTCGAGCGCAAGATGGGGCAGGTTCGGCTGTCAGGCGCTGACGTGACGGTCATCGACCTGCCGGGCATCTACAGCCTGACCCCCGCCACCCCTGACGAACAGGTCACCCTTGAGGTCATCGAGGGCCGCCGTGCTGGCGAGGACGTTCCCGATGCCCTGATCATGGTGGTCGATGCCACCAACCTGCGCATGAATCTGCGCCTGGTGCTTGAGATCAGGCAACTGGGCCGCCCCATGCTGGTCGCCCTCAACATGATGGACGAGGCCCGCGCCCGTGGTCTGCACATCAACACCGCCGTCCTGGCCAAGGAACTGGGTTGTCCCGTGGTTGAGACCATCGCAGTTCAGCCTGGCGGACAGACTGCCCTGCTGGCGCAATTGGCCGTTTGGGCGCTGCCTGAACATCGGCCAATGGTGACCATGCCCCCAGCAGAGCCGGCCACACCCACCCAATGTCAGGCTGAAGTGCGGCGCATTGTGGCGTTGGTTTCCCCCGCGCCGGTAGTGTCTGGGCGTTTGCAAAAGCGCTTGGACGATTGGGCATTGCACCCGGTCTGGGGCTTGGCAATTTTGGCGTGTTTGATGCTGCTGATGTTTCAGGCGGTATTTGCCTGGGCTGATTGGCCTATGAGGCTGATTCGAAGCGGCGTAACCGCCTTGGGCGATGCGGTCAGTGGCCTGATGGAGGTGGGGCCGGTGCGCAGTTTGATCGTCGATGGAGCGATAGCCGGAGCCGGCAATGTGCTCGTTTTTTTGCCACAGTTGTTGATTTTGTTCTTTTTTATCCTGGTGCTTGAAAACTCTGGCTACTTGCCCCGGGCGGCCTTTTTGCTGGACACGCTCATGCGGCGGATGGGGCTGTCGGGCAGGGCATTTATCCCGTTGTTGTCGTGCTTTGCTTGTACCGTTCCCGGCATCATGGCCACCCGATCGATCGCCAGCCGGCGTGACCGCCTGGTGACGATCATGGTTGCACCGCTTTTGACCTGCTCGGCGCGCCTGCCGGTCTATGCCCTGCTGATCGCCGCTTTTGTCCCTGACCGCAGCCTGTGGGTCTTTAACCTGCGGGGCCTGGTGCTGTTGGCGCTCTATGCTGTAGGCATTTTGACGGCCATGCTGGTGGCCTGGCTGTGCAGGCATCTATGGCTTAAAAACCGCTACCAGCCGCTGATGCTTGAGCTGCCACCCTACCGTTGGCCGGTGTGGCGCAGGGTGCTGCACGATCTGGCGGCACGTGCCCTTGACTTCATAACCCGCGTGGGCACGGTTATTTTTGTCCTGGTGGTGCTGTTGTGGTTACTGGCCAGTTTTCCGGCACCGCCGCCGGGGGCCACAGGCGCGGCCATTCAATACAGTCTGGCTGGACATTTGGGTTTGATGCTTGAGCCTGTATTGAGGCCTATCGGGTTTAACTGGCAAATTGCTGTGGCCTTGGTGCCGGGGCTGGCCTCGCGTGAGGTCGTGGTGGGTGCTCTGGGCACCGTCTATGCCCTGTCGGCCGTCGGTGCTTCGACCCCCCTGGGCCAGGTGATCGCACAAAGCTGGTCGCTGGCAACGGCGCTGTCGCTCTTGGCTTGGTTTGTCTTTTCACCTCAGTGCGTTTCTACCCTGGCTGCCGTTTTGCGGGAGACGGCCTCATGGCGCTATACGGTGTGGATGGTGTTGTACCAGTTTGCTCTTGCCTATGCGGCGGCTTTTGTCACCTACCGATGCACCCTGTGGCTGACGGGGTAGGGGTCGGTTGGATTAACCCCCGTGGCTGATTTTGAGCCTGATGGACGCAACAGGCAGGTCACAAACGCGCAGATGGGCCTCAAGCGCCGGCAGAAGTTGGCGCATTTTGGCGGCTGTTGCGGTGTTGGCCAGCAGCAGACACCAGACACCGTCTTGCAAAGGTCCTGCCTTGATGGCGGTGCGCAAAGCAGGCGGAATCAAAGCACTGACAGCCTGATAGCGTTCGCTGGACTGACGGTGAATGTCCATCAGCCTGGCCAAAGTGGGGTTGCTTTGACTGGCTTGCAGCAGGGTGACAGAGGGTGCGTGTGGGTTCATGGTGAACGGGCGGTGTGCGATGTGATGAATCCAAGCATAACCTTGGATGCCTCCATCGATCAGAGGCTAGGACATTCAGACGTTCAGATACGCAACAAAAAACCCGCACACGGCGGGTTTTTTGTGATCCGTCACAGTCCTACAGGCATCATGCGTAGGTATTGACGCTATTGCCGGTCGTGGCGGTGGGGTTGGACACCTGAGCTTGAACCACGGGGTCCGGCGCAGGCGGGGCCTTGGCTTTGGTGCCGTCGGTGTCTCCGTCCGAATCGACAGACGCAGACCGTGTCGGCGGCGTGGGGGCTGCGCTGGTCGGTGAAATGCTTGACATAGTAGCCATAAAGGGGTCTCCGTGGGGGGTAAAAAAAAGTCCAGTCAGACATCACCAAACTTATCACAAAACGCATCACAAAACGCATCACAAAACTCATCACCATTGTCAATCCATGCTCAACCCGTTTGATGCGTCTGACCTTTGTTTATCGTCTGTTTGGAGCGCAGGTAAAGGAACATTTTGAATATTTGGAACATTTCAAATCGCTCAGCAGACGGCACGTTATCAACGCTGCCCTGCATCGTCACATCGACGCACTGCGGTCAGGCTCTCGCAACGTCTCGCACGGCATTTATCCTGATGGGCATCCCGAACGGAATTGATAAAAATAACTTACGTAATAAGTTAAAAAACAATAGCACTCCATGCAACAAAGACGTGCATTAGCGCTTGTATTGCTATAAATTTAACAGATTTAATTTCTTGTTAATTTATCGTTAATTTATCGTTAATTGATGGTTAATTGATGATCTGGTAAATCCACAGAGGCCGTCCGTCAGGGGTTGGCAGCACAGCGTGGGCTTGCAGTTGCTCTGCCTCAAACTCAAGACTGACCAGCCAGGCTCCAGGCCTCAAATCAGACAGGGCCTTGTTTGCGGCACGCCCCATGCTCTCGGGGCGCTGAAACACGTACACCATCTGGTAGGTTGACCAGTCGGCCTGCCAGATGTCCCCTTGGCGCACTTGTGCCCAAGGGCATCGCAGAGCAGAGAGTATTCGCAGGGGCCAGCTCCACTCCAAGCCGTGCAACAGGGCATCAGGATAGGCACCGTGCAGTGCGATGAGGCCGTCGCCCAGCCCGCATCCGGCATCCAGAATGTGTACGCTTGATGACGATGATGGCAAGAGTGGCAGAGGGGCAGCGCGGGCCAGGCCCAGCAGGGCATCAGACGGCGTAGGAAAAAGGGGGGCATCGCGCCAGGCGTTCAGGGGGTAGATCAGCAACAGCGCCAGCAAGGGCAATAGCCAGGCCCAGCCTGGCAAACTGGCTGTATTGGCCAGCAGCCAAGACACTGGATAGCCCATGCCGATCATCGTGCGCCGCCACCAAGTGGCCCCCAGTACGCTGGCCGCCACGCCCATCAGGCAGGCACTGGCCGTGGCCAGCCAAGCGCTAACCCCCAGGTAGGGCAAAAGTGCTGCCCCCCCCCAGGCCAGTCCCCAGACCAGCACGGCAGGCAGTGGCCAGGTGAAACGCGCAAGATAAGAGAGCATTACAAAATGTTTTATACCCTATAAATATAAAAAGAAGAGCAGTCAATGCACTGTTCTAAAGCGTAAGACACTGATTTTGCAAATAGATTGTGTAAATAATTTATTTTAATCGATATCATGCACTGGCGCGGTAGCGTCAATACAAAATATCCGAAGGCAACAACGTGGTACGCCAGTCCTATCAAACCACATTTAAATTCGCTGGCAAGCCCGCTTTAACCATGACTGTCACTGTAGATGCTGGTATGGTGGGATCGGGCAAGCCCGCGAATCCTGCCGATAGTATTCAGTTGCAATGGACTCATACACCGTGCCCTCGCTTGTTGTGTGCTCTGTCAGGTCAAGGTCATTGGCGGCAACTTTGCAGTAGGCCTCTGCGAGCTCAATGCCGATGGCGTTGCGGTTTAATAATCTGGCTACGCGCATCGTTGTCCCTGACCCATTAAAAGGGTCCAAAACAGTATCGCCCTCTTGGGTGAAAAGTTTGATAAACCACTCTGGCAGACTCTCAGGAAATGCCGCTGCATGGCTGCGGTTGCTGCATTCAGTCGCTAAATGCAAAACATTGGTGGGGTAAGCCAAATCACGCCCCACCCAGTTTTCAATTTTTTTGCCAAAGCCACTGCCAACTTTGGATTCATCACGGGTCTTATCCGTTGCGCTCAAGGACTTCAAACGTGCGTGTTTCCAGTCGCCCATGGCAACCCGAACCGCGTCCTGGTACATGGTAAATTTCTTGGCTTTGGTAAAATGAATACATCGCTCCCAAGCATCGCGAAACCGATTGGGCCATTTGCCAGGATAACAATTGCGCTTGTGCCAAATATATTCTTCGGTAAATAACCAGCCCTGCTTTTTCATGGCCAGGATCAATTCCATCACATAGGTATGACGTTCACCATCGACCACACGTTCTTTAATGTTCAGCACAAAAGAACCGGTAGGCTTTAAGACGCGCCATAATTCTGACGCGATGGGTAAAAACCAATCCACATAGTGATCTGCGTGGATACCACCATAAATATTTTGACGCTGGTCCGCATAAGGGGGCGATGTCACAATCAGGTCCACAAAGGCCGCTTGTAATTTTTTTAACTCTTGCAGGCAATCGCCTTCATACAGTTTGAGCGCAGGCGGCTTTGTTGGGGCAACGACAGCCGCTGGATTTGGGGTTACGCCCGGGTTGTCAAATAACTCGATATTCCTCATGCCTTATGCCTTATGCCTTATGCCTTATGCCTTATGCCTTATGCCTTATGCCCCATACGCGTCGTACCTCAAACGGCAGCAGGCGGACGCAGCTTGGACAGCAGGGCGGCCAGCTCGTCTGGCGACCCATACCGAATGCTGATCTCGCCCGCCTCTGTCACCTGTCCATTGCGCAGGGTGCGTTGTTTGGCCCGCACCTTGACGGAGGCCCCCAGCCAGGTGGACAAGTCAGCCTCTAGTTGCAGCAGGTCAGGCGGTAGGGCAGCGGGTGGCGGTGGGGGCGGCAATGCCTGGCCTGCGCCCAGTTTTTTGACAAGTCGCTCGGCCTCGCGCACGGACATTTTTTTGGCCACCACGGTGTTGGCAGCGCTAACCTGATGGGAGGTGTCCAGCATCAACAGTGCCCGGGCGTGGCCCATGTCGATGTCGCCCGCCATCAGCATGGACTGCACCGGCGGGGCCAAATGGAGCAATCGCATCAAATTGCTGGCGGCGCTGCGAGAGCGGCCCACGGCGTGGGCGGCGGTCTCGTGTGTCAGACCAAATTCGTCGATCAAACGCTGCAAACCCTGGGCTTCCTCAAGGGGGTTGAGGTTTTCACGCTGGATGTTTTCGATCAGCGACATGGCAGCCGCAGACTCATCAGGCACATCGCGTACCAGCACTGGCACACTGGCAAGGCCCGCCAACAGGGCCGCCCTGAAGCGACGCTCACCAGCGATGATCTCGTATTGACCACTGTGGCCGCCCAATTTGTCAGCATTCAGGCGGCGCACCAGGATGGGTTGCATGATGCCTTGCACTTTGATGGACTCGGCCAGTTCGTACAAGGCACCCTCGTCCATGCGGGTGCGAGGCTGGTATTGGCCGGGAACCAGATCGGTCAGCAACAAGGTGGACGGCGCGGATGCCTCAGAGCGTTCTGTCGCATCATCAACGCGGGGGCCAAGCAAAGCATCCAGGCCGCGGCCCAGGCCCTTGGGTTTGGTGGTAACCATCTTTTCTTTCGTTGTGAGGGTGATGTACGATTGTTGTGTGACTATCTTTTTTGTAGCTGCCGAGGCTTAAGCAACAAGCCTTGGCGGGCCGTAACCCGTGGCCCATGCATTCATATTTTGTCAAATTTGGCCAGCACCTCTTTGGCAAAGTCCATAAAGGCTTTGGCACCTTTGGATTGGGCATCAAACACAATGCCGGGCAGCCCGTGGCTGGGGGCTTCAGCCAGTCGCACATTGCGCGGGATGACGGTAGCAAACAACTGTCCTTTGCCGCTGTAGTGGGTTTCAAGCTCTTGACTGACTTGCTGCTGCAAGGTAATTCGGGGGTCGAACATGACGCGCAGCAGGCCGATGATTTTGAGGCTGCGGTTCAAATTGCCATGCACTTGCCGGATGGTATTGACCAGATCAACCAGGCCCTCAAGGGCAAAGTATTCGCATTGCATCGGCACGATCACGCCGTGGGCGCAGCACAAACCGTTCAGCGTAAGCATGGACAGGCTGGGCGGGCAGTCGATCAGGACAAAGTCATAGTCGCCATCGACTGCGGTCAGTGCCTGTTGCAGGCGTTTTTCGCGACGTTCCAGTGCCACCAATTCAACCTCGGCCCCAGACAGATCGCGGTTGGACGGCAAGATGTCGTAGCCACAGCCCGCCTGTGTCAGCGCTGCGCTTTGGGTGCGAACCTCGGCGAGGGTGGCAGATTCAAGCAAGATGTCATAGACCGACAGCGTCAGGCTGCGCTTGTCAATGCCTGACCCCATCGTGGCGTTGCCCTGGGGGTCCAGGTCGATCATCAAGACCCGTTGTCCCAGTTTGACCAAACCAGCCGCCAAATTGAGGGTGGTGGTGGTTTTGCCGACTCCGCCTTTTTGGTTGGCGATACAAAAAATTTTTGACATGAAACGCTGAAAGGGTGAAAGGGATGAAACATCCAACCCTCCGATGGTACGGGACGGTATCTGCAACACCTTGCCCTTTGACAGTAAACTTGAGCTGCGCAGAACAGGGCAACCGGGCAACAGGGCAACTGGTGACGTGGATGCCCCGCCCAACCCAAACATTCCAACACAGACCGTACACCCATGTTTGACTCTTCCATTCTTGTTCAACAAACCGACCCTGCGCTCTACGCCGCCCTACAGTCTGAAAACCTGCGCCAGCAGCAGCACATCGAGCTGATCGCCAGCGAAAACTACGCATCGCCCGCCGTCATGGCTGCCCAGGGCAGCCAGCTCACCAACAAATATGCTGAGGGATACCCCGGTAAGCGCTATTACGGCGGCTGTGAGTTTGTCGATGTGGCAGAGCAGTTGGCCATCGACCGCGTCAAACAGATGTTTGGCGCAGAGGCTGCCAATGTTCAGCCCCACTGCGGTGCTTCGGCCAATGAGGCCGTGTTCTTGGCTTTTTTGAAACCGGGCGACACCCTCATGGGCATGAGCCTGGCAGAGGGCGGCCACCTGACGCACGGCATGGCCCTGAACATGAGCGGCAAATGGTTTAACGTGGTCAGTTATGGCCTGAATGACCGCGAAGAGATCGACTATGACAAGATGGCCGAACGCGCCCATGCCACCCGCCCTAAACTGATCGTGGCAGGGGCATCGGCCTATAGCCTGCGCATTGACTTTGAACGCTTTGCGCAGGTGGCCCGCGATGTGGATGCCATTCTGATGGTCGATATGGCCCACTATGCCGGCCTGATCGCAGCCGGCCTGTACCCCAATCCTGTGCCCCACGCCGACATCGTGACCAGCACCACCCACAAAAGCCTGCGTGGCCCGCGTGGCGGCATCATTCTGATGAAAGCGCAACACGAAAAAGCGATCAACAGCGCGGTGTTTCCGGGTCTGCAAGGCGGCCCGCTGATGCACGTGATAGCCGCCAAGGCCGTGGCTTTTAAAGAGGCACTCCAGCCCCAGTTCAAGGTTTATCAACAGCAGGTTTTGACCAATGCCCGCATCATGGCCGATACCCTGGCCTCACGCGGTTTGCGGATCGTCAGCGGGCGCACCGAAAGCCACCTGATGCTGGTCGATTTGCGGGCCAGTGCCACCTGGCGACACGGCATCACCGGTCGGGATGCCGAAGCTGTATTGGGCCAGGCGCACATCACCATCAACAAAAATGCCATACCCCATGACCCTGAAAAGCCCATGGTGACCAGTGGTATCCGGTTGGGCACACCGGCCATGACCACGCGGGGGTTTTTGGATGAGGATGCCCGGCAGACCGCCCATTTGATCGCCGATGTGCTTGAAAACCCTCACGATCCGGCCACCATCAGCGCCGTTCGCAGTCGAGTGCATGCTCTGACCGATCGTTATCCCGTGTACGGTTAGGGCCTGCATACAATCCCACTCGTTTTTGATTTTGAATTTGTCACCGAGAGGCCCCCCGTGAATGTGATTTGTTTTTCTGATCTCTGTCAACAGGGCCGCGTGGCCGGTCAGCGTGTTTTCATTCGGTCTGACCTGAATGTGCCTCAGGACGCAGAGGGCCACATCACCGATGACACCCGCATTCGGGCTTCCGTGCCCTGCATCAGAATGGCGCTTGACGCAGGTGCGGCGGTTATGGTCACATCCCATCTTGGGAGGCCGGTCGAAGGTTGCTTCAAGCCCGCTGACTCTTTGGCTCCTGTGGCTAAGCGTTTGTCTGTGCTGCTGGGGTGTCCGGTGGCCCTTCAGGCTGACTGGGTGAATGGGGTGAACGTGAAGCCGGGCCAGGTGGTGCTGCTAGAAAACTGTCGCCTCAATGTGGGCGAAAAGAAAAACGACGAGACCCTGTCGCGCAAGATGGCCAGTTTGTGCGACATTTTTGTTCACGATGCCTTTGGCACGGCGCACAGAGCTGAGGCCACCACCCATGGCATCGCGCAGTTTGCCCGTGTGGCTTGCGCCGGCCCCTTGCTGGCCGCAGAGATGGCGGCCTTGTCCCAGGCGCTGATCCACCCCAAACGTCCGCTGGTCGCTATCGTGGCCGGTGCCAAGGTCTCCACCAAACTGACTATCCTTAAAAGCTTGGCCTGCAAGGTGGATCAGTTGATCGTGGGCGGTGGCATTGCCAACACGTTTATGCTGGCATCTGGCCTGAAGGTTGGTAAAAGTCTGGCTGAGCCCGATATGCAGGACCAAGCGCGTGCCGTGATCGACTTGATGACCCAGCATGGCTCGGCCGTTCCCATCCCAACCGATGTGGTGACCGTTAAAACCTTTGCCGCCGATGCACCCACTACGCTGAAGAGAGCTACCGATGTGGCTGACGATGATCTGATTTTGGACATCGGCCCCCAGACCTCAACAGCCCTGGCCCTACAGCTTAAAAATGCCGGCACCATCGTCTGGAACGGCCCCGTCGGTGTTTTTGAGTTTGCAAGCTGCGAGCATGGCACCCGAACGCTGGCGCAGGCCATCTCACAGTCGAGCGCGTTTTCGATTGCAGGTGGTGGCGATACCCTGGCGGCCGTTGCCAAATATGGCGCACGGGTGGGCTACCTATCCACCGGCGGTGGGGCTTTTCTGGAGGTGCTTGAGGGCAAAACCCTGCCAGCTTTTGAGATATTGATGCGTCGTGCACAGGCTGAGGCTTCAGAGGCATCGCCACCTGTTCTTGCATCGCCCCCCAGCATCACGCCTGTGCTGGATGTGCCACGTGGTATCTCCATGTTGGGATCGGAGGTCTCACTGCGCAAAATTTTGAAAACTGTGTGCGACAGCATGGTGACCAGCCTGCCCGAGATCAAACAGGCCTTACAGGCAGGCGATGTCCCTTCTGCTAATCGTGTGCTGCACTCTCTCAAAGGCTATGTGCCTATTTTTGGTACGGATGCGTTGGTTGAACACGTGACACAGGTTGAATTCATCAGCAAAACTGGATCGGCCGCTGTGGTGTTGTCGGCTTACGAAGACCTGGCCCCCCGCCTTGAGGCACTGCTGGCCGAAATTCAGCAGTTTTTGCTCCCTACCCCCTGAGGCCTGGCATCTGTCACCTGATAAATTATGATGCATCCTGTTGAATCATGTCAAAGGTGTGCTTTTTTTCTTTTTGGAATGTTTTGAAATACACTTCGCGCCCGTGTCAGGACTGACGCAGGCTAGGTAGCACGTGACCTGCGTCTTGCTCTCATACTCGCCAGCCCAAATGAACCGACCTTAAGCGGCGTAACTTACCGACCGGTTGTTTTACCCCGTCAATTTACTCAATTTACGTTTACTCTAAATCAAACCACTATGAAATACGTTTATGCCAGAATTTTGGTCGTAGATGATGACGAAGTCATGCGCAGCTTCGTGGTGAACACGCTGCGCCGAATGGGTATTCAGTCCATTGAGACTGCCTCTGACGGGATCAATGCATTGCGTACCATGATCACTTTCAAGCCCGACTTGGTGCTGACGGACATCCACATGCAGCCTATGGATGGCTTGGACTTTGTGCGGCAGTTACGTGCTCACTCCAACCCTGTCGTCAACAGCATGCGCGTGATCTTTATGAGCGCTGATGCCAGTACCGGTACCCTTGAGGAGGCCATGCCTCTCGGAACCTACGGGTATATCGTCAAGCCACCCCGCCTGGACAATTTGCAGGCCAAAATTGAGCAAGCTCTGAAATAAACGGACCCGCGTGGTTGCCTTGGGCCGTCCTAGTAGGCCTGACATGGCAGGCGGTAAGCACGGTACAAGCGGCGGGCGCATAGCATTTTGGTAAGTCAGTTTTTGAACCCAGCCCAAGGTTTTGATATGAATTTTTTCGCCCCAGGCGTTGCGCTGCTCAGGTCATTGTCCGGTACCGTGCGGTTTTGGGCGGTATCTGTTCCCTTGTTTTTGGCCATGCTCATCGTTCTGTTGATGCACGCGGTGGGCAGTCAGGACGGTGATGTCCTACCGGTTGCCATGATCTCTGTGGTGGGGATGTTGGTTTGGTGGTATCTGGTACGATGTTTCATGACCGTGAGCCAAGTAGAACGTGAACGCACGGATGCTTCGATGATGGCGGCTTCCAGGGGTGACCTGACCCGACAGACTGATACCGATGTGGCCACACTGGGCAACTTTGGCTTGCATCTTGAGGGCATGATCAGCAACATGTCCAGCATCGTGGCCAACATCCGGACATCGGCCGTTCTGCTCGGTGATACGGGCAAAAAGCTGGTCGAAGACACCCGTTCGCTGTCTGAACGCGCAGAGGCTCAGGGCGACCACTTGCAGCAGACCTCTATGCACGTCAAACATGTCAGCGAGACAGTTGCCCGTAATGCCGCCGCAGCCCAAGAGGTGAGCATGATGACATCTAGCCTACACAACGAGGCTGACAGTGCCGGCAAGATGATGCACGAGGCCATGCAGAGTATGGGCCCGCTTGAGGTCACCTCCAAACGCATGTCCGAGATCATCGGGGTGATCGACGGGATTGCGTTTCAGACCAATTTATTGGCGCTAAATGCCGCTGTTGAGGCCGCTCGTGCCGGCGAGCAGGGCAGGGGCTTTGCTGTGGTGGCCGCCGAAGTGCGCAATCTGGCAAAACGCAGCCAGGCCGCCGCCGCCGAAATTCGCACGCTGATCGCCGAGTCTTCTAACCGTGTCGGCGATACCGTGAACGGTATTCACCGGATCAACGAAACCATGGAAAGTTTGATCTCGGGCATTGGCGAGATCGCCATGAACGTCAACGTCATGGCCGAGGGCAGCGCCTCGCAGAGCGCCGCCCTTGAAGAGGTGGTTCATGCTGTGGGTGACCTTGACGTGCTGACCCAGGAAAACACCGAGCTTGTCTCTCGTGCAGGGTTCAACTCAGATCGCTTGATCTCGCAGGCTTCCACCCTCGAAATCTCGGTGGGCGATATGTGTTTGCGCCAGGGCACGGCAGACCAAGCCAGGCAACTGGTGTTTGATGCCATGCTGCACCTGCGCACTGTGGGACTGGCGCAGGCCCTATTGGACTTTCATGATAAGCACGGCTCTTTTATTGACCGTGACCTGTATGTCTTCATTCTGGACCGAACCGGGCGCTACGTGGTGCATGGCGCTATGCCTGATCGTGACGGCACGCTGCTGTCCGATGTGCATGGTTCGGATGCCGAAAAGATGCTGTCAGATGCTTGGACGCTGTGTGACACAGAGCAGGGTGGTTGGGTCAGCCAAACCGTTCTGAACGAACTGACAGGCACAGTCCAAGCCAAGTCCTCATACGTCGTGCCTGTAGATGACAACCTTTTGCTGGGGTGTGGTTGCTACTTGAATGCCGAGTGGCTTAATGTGTAATGTGTTGTCATACGCATGTTTGCCTTTTTTGTCGTTTGTGTCTGATTGACTGCTGTGAGCTTTCTCACCGTGCCGGGTACCCCCCCTGATGATCCGCTCGGAAGGACACCCGACGTTGAGCGTGCATTGGTCAGGCTTTGCGCTCAGGTGTTGCCGGTCTGGGCACGCCAGTTGGCCAATTCTCGCAGTCAGTCAGAGACTGCCGTCGCTGAGATGTTGACGGCTTTTGCCGAGATTGGCCCGCATCTGGATATGACGGCACGCCAGTCCAAACAGATCACAGCGGCCTTGACCGAGGGTCAAGATGGCATTACCCAACTGGCCAGGGCTTGTGATCGTGAACTAGAGCCGGTGCTTCAGCAGATCACGGGGCCAGCGGCTGATGCGGTGCGGCGCGTCATCACCATGGTCCATAAGGCGGTCGATGCGCTGGAGGAAATCTCAAAACCGTTTGAGTATGAAACCCAAATGGTCAATTTGCAGGTCGATCGAATGTACCAAGGCTTTCAGTACCAGGATCGCATCAGCCAGATGATGACGCTACTGCACAACGACATTGAACGGCTATGCTTCGTCTTGACCCTGCCGGATGTAGGTCTTGAGGATCTGGACCATGCGGCCTGGCTGGAACGTTTACAGTCCCAATACGTGATGCGGGAGCAGCATGATCTTCACGATGATGTAGATGAGGGTCAGCCCAGTGCGCACCAGGGCGAACCAGGCGCACAGGGTGATCGTGGTATGACTTTTTTTTAAGGTGAATTGAGATGGCACAAACAATTTTGGTGGTCGATGACTCAGCCAGTCTGCGTCAGGTGGTGGTCATGGCGCTACAAGGTGCCGGTTACGAGGTTTTGCAAGCTGGTGACGGCCAAGCTGCATTGGCTTTACTTGACGGTCGCAAAATCCATATGGTGGTTTGCGATGTAAATATGCCGCGCATGAACGGGATCGAGTTTGTTAAGGCTGCCAAGGCCATCCAAGCCTACCGTTTTTTACCAGTGCTCATGCTGACCACCGAAAGTCAGGAGGCCAAAAAAGAAGCCGGCAAAGCCGCCGGTGCCAAGGCCTGGATGGTCAAGCCTTTTTCTCCGGCCTCCTTGCTGAATGCGGTCTCCAAGCTCTGTTTGCCCTGAATTCCTCGGCCTGGCATGTGTGCGCAGTGCTGACGCTTTGCATCCACCCATCAAGATACCTTTCATGATCAAACCTTTTGAGCTTCCGGTCGAAATGACCATCTACAGTGTGGCCCAAACCCGTGACGGCTTGCTGGCTTGGTTGAGCGAACAAGCCCTCAAGCCTTTGGAAGTCCCTCAGATTTCTGCCGCCCAGGTCAGTGAAATTGACGGTGCAGGCCTGCAATTGTTAGTGGCCTTGTCCCACACGATGCAGGCATGGCGGCTTGTCGGGGCCAGCGAGATTTTTGTCGATGCCTGTCAAACCCTGGGCCTGAGTACGTGGTTTGACGGTCTCACCATGACCACCCCAGCACAGAAAGCCTAGTGCCATGAGTAACTCTGCGTCTGATGCCGATCAGGCCTTCATTGCCGCCGCGATGCCAGCCTTTATCAGCGAGGCTGTTGAACAGACCGAGACCATCGAGTCTCTTTTGCTAGAGATTGAAGAGCATCCCAAGAACCGCGAGCTGCTCGATTCTTTGTTTCGCTGTGCCCACACCATCAAAGGCTCTGCCGGTATTTTTGGACTCAGCAAGGTGGTTGAATTTGCCCACCATGTTGAGACCTTGCTGGATCAACTGCGTGAGGGCGCGATAGCATTTGGGCCACAGATGGGTACTTTGCTGCTGGAGTGCAATGACCAGATCAAGTTTTTGGTTGCCACAGCCTCTGACGAATCTGCGGATACCACCGACAGAAGGGACCAACGTGCTGACCTTGTGATCCGGCTTTGTGCTTGTACCGAGGGCACAGTGCAGGGTACTGTGGCTTTGCCGTCTGCTGCTGGTCAGGCATTAACCGCTGGTGAGGATGGTGTCACGCTCTGGAAGGTTTCGGCCCGATTTGCTCAGGATACCTTTCGCAATGGCATGGACCCCCTGTCCATCGCCCGCTACCTGGGCGGTTTGGGCGTGGTTCAGTCCATGGTGTGTGGCACAGACACCGTGCCCTCATTGGCCAACATCAACCCCGAGTCTTGTTATTTAAGTTTTTCTATGGCGATTGAATCGTCTGCATCGCGCGACGAAATCGCAGGCGCTTTCAGCTTTGTGGCCGATGACTGCGAGCTTGACATCATCAAGCCCGAGACTCAGAGCCAAAAGCTGGCACGCGAGATCGATGAAATGCCCGAGACCCCACGATTAGGCGATTTGTTGGTGTCGGTCGGTGCGGTGTCGCATGACAAACTGGCCCAGGTGTTGAGTTCACAGCAAAAGGCCACGGGTCAGTCGTTGCTGGACAAGCCAAAAATTGGCAATCTACTTGAAACCCAGGCAGGGGTAGCACCCGAGGTGGTTGAGGCTGCATTGAACAAACAGCAAAAGACGCGCGAAACCAGTACCGGCGAAGAGGGTCGCTACATCCGCGTTCAGGCCGACCGTCTCGATGCGGTGATCAACCTGTTAGGCGAGCTTGTCATCGCGGGTGCCGGTGCCACGCTTTTAGCGCGTGAAACCCGCCAGGTGGCGCTGATCGAGGCTAATCTTCACATGAACAGCTTGATCGAAGAAATCCGCAATGGCACTTTGGGTCTGCGCATGGTGCCTGTTGGAGAAACTTTCAGTCGCTTCAGGCGGGTGGTTCGTGACACCGCATCCAGTCTGGGTAAAGAGGTCAATTTTGAAATTGTTGGCGGTGAGGCCGAATTGGACAAGTCCATGGTCGAAAAGATCGCTGACCCCCTGATGCACCTGGTTCGCAATTCGCTGGATCACGGTTTGGAGCCTCCGCCTGAGCGCGTGGCGGCCGGCAAACCTGCGGTCGGTCGATTGGTGCTGAGTGCCCAGCACGAGACCGGTGCCATTTTGATCCGCATAGAGGACGATGGGCGTGGCATCAACCGCGAACGGGTGCTGCAACGTGCGTGGAACCGGGGTCTGGTTGAGCCTGGGGTTGTCCCCGTTGACGATGCCATCAACATGCTGATTTTTGAACCCGGGTTTTCAACCGCTGAGCAGGTGACCAACTTGTCAGGGCGCGGTGTGGGCATGGATGTGGTGCGTCGCAACATCGAGGCCCTGCGTGGCAGCTTAAGGCTGAATAACCGTCCGGGTCATGGTCTACAGGTGGACATCCGTTTGCCGCTGACCTTGGCCATCATCGACGGCTTTTTGGTGGGTGTTGGGGTGAGCAAATTTGTACTGCCGCTTGAGTCCGTGGTGGAGGTCATTGAGTCAGGTGGTCAGTACGTCAAGGTCGATGCCTCAGGCAGGCACTGTTTAGAGCTTCGAGGTGCCGTGCTGCCAGTGGTTCGGCTGCGTACGCTCTACAACATTGAGTCCAGTCTGCCCGACCGCGTCAGTGTGGTGGTCGTCAATTCTGTTCGCGGCAAGTACGGCATTGAGGTGGAGGTTTTGCTGGGCCAGCAACAAACCGTGATCAAGCCCTTGGGACGATTGTTCAAAACCTTGCGCGGTATCTCAGGCTCCAGCATTCTGGGCAGTGGCGAGGTAGCGCTGATTTTGGACGTAGGGTCTTTGGGTGAGTTGGTGACCGCTGAGCCTTCCAGTGTGAGTGTGTAAAGGTGGCTGGTCAAGGTCGTTGATAAGTTACTGACCATAAGTTTAATACGTATATTTTTCTGTAAGTCATTGATTTATATGATACGACTGTTTGCTATACGTATCTAATTTGTGATTCGTAACTTATAGGTCGTTGATATAGGTCGTTGATATAGGTCGTTGATATAGGTTCATGTGGGTTTTTTTCCATTTGATTTTGTTGATTTTGTTGATTTTTTAATTGATTACTTTGATGAGAGGATATTGCCATGAAAAAAAGCTTGGTTACTGTGTGTTTTTCCCTGTTGGTACTGTCAGCGTCCCAGTGGGTGTATGCCGAGGATTTCAAGGAACTGCGTGCCAAAATGATGACGGCACGTGAGGCCTTGGTCGCCATGGCCACCGACAAGACCAAACGTGGGCCAGAGCAACAAAAAACCGTCAAGGACACCGCCGATGCTGTTAGTGCCTTGCTGGGCCGATTGAAGGCACCCGCCGGTCAAGAGGCCAAGTTCAAAGAACTGGCCGACACCTGGGCAGCCTTTAAAAAAACGCGTGAGACTGAGCTGGTACCGTTGATCTTGGCAGGTAAGGACGACGAGGCCCTTAAACTGGCTGGCGGCATTCAAAAGGAGCGTATCGGCAAGTGTCTGAGTTTGGCGGGGCAACTGGGTGGCTGATGCCATGGGTTCATTGTGAAGAGATGGTAGATGTGGCACAACGCATTGACTGGAGCCTGGGTATGCATCTGAAAGACTTGAAAATCGGGATGCGTTTGTCCATTCTGCTGGCCTTGCTGGTCCTGGTTTTGCTGATCACCGGGTGGGTGGGTTTGCGTGCTGCAGCCCAGGCCACTGTCGACCTTGAAAACCAGTACGCCAACGGCATGTTGCCGCTGCGGTATATGTCCCAGATCGAAACCCTGATGCAGGCTAACCAGATGCTGGTGTTGCGTGCCATTACCAACCCGTCAGACGAAAACTCGCAGCTTGCCGTCAGCGGTGTGACGGCCAACATGGACACCATCACGCAGACGCTCAAGCTCTTTCAGGGCACTCTCATGTCTGACACCGAGCAAAAACTGGTGCAGGACTTTGAAATTAAACGTACAGCCTTTGTCAAAGATGGCTTGATGCCCATGATCGATGCGCTCAGGGACAACAGCCCTGCCCGCGCCGGATTGATCGAAGAGACACTCTCCAACCGGTGGCGCGATGTGGCCCCTGTGATTCAAAGCATTCAAAAATTGCAGCTTTCTGAGAATTTGGCGCAACATCAGGCATCACGCGCCAGTGCTGCTTCGGCCACCAGCGGTGTCATCATGGTTTTGTGCTTGGCCGTGACATTGACCATTGCGGCCGGTTTTTATTTGATCCGGAGCATTACCCAGCCCATGCATCGAGCTGTATCGATCGCCCTGGACGTGGCTGCAGGCAGGCTGACCGCCCACATTGAGGTCGATCGTGCTGATGAGACCGGCCATTTGCTGGGGGCCATGGCCACCATGCAGGGGGTGCTCAACCAGTTTTTGGAGTCCCAAAGCGAAATGGCCCGCCAGCATGACCTTGGCATGTTGGACTACGTCATGCCAACCGACCATCTGCAAGGGTCTTACCGCATCATGGCGCAGTCCATCAATCAATTGGTGCGCTCACATATTGCCGTCAAGATGAAAGTCGTTGAGCTTGTGCAAGCCTACACCGCAGGCCGCCTGGATGTCGCGATGGATCGCTTGCCAGGCCAAAAAGCCCGCGTCACACAAGCCATTGACGAGGTGCAGACTGCCATGAAGGAAGCTGCTTTGGCTGCGACATTCAACGAGCGTATTCGAAGATCGCTTGACAGTCTGCCCGTCTGTGTGACGGTGTCCAACGCGGAGTCTCTGCTGGTACACGCCACACCGGCGGCCAAAGAATTACTCAAACTTTTTGGCGGGCCGAGTTTTGACACCGATAAGTTTTACGGCAACAAGCTCAGCACTTTGTTTCAGCACCCCTCGGATGCCAGCCGTTTTGATCAAGCCGTGCGCTCTGGTGAGAATGTGGATATGGAAATCCAGGGGCGGCAACTGCGCATTTTGGCGCGTCCGGTGCAAGACAGTCATGGTATTTCCATCGGTCGCATCACCCAATGGCTGGATCGCACCGACGAGATAGCCGCAGAGCAAGAGCTTGACCAGATCGTCACTGCTGCGACGCACGGTGACTTTGGCGGCAGGCTGCGGCTGGACAACAAAACCGGTTTTTTTGCCAAAATTTCAAAGGGTATGAACCAACTCTTGGACACCAGCGAACAGGGTCTTGAGGATGTCGCACGGGTCATGCTGGCTGTGGCCGAGGGCGACCTGACGCAACACATCAGCCGCCAGTATGAAGGCTTGTTTGGCCGTGTCAAGGACAGCGTCAACACATCGACCGACAACCTGACCCGTGTGATCGGCGAAGTGCGCGCAGCGGCAGATGCTCTGACTGTGGCCGCCAACCAGGTCAGCTCAACAGCCCAGTCGCTTAGCCAAGCGGCCAGTCAGCAGGCGGCATCGCTTGATGAGACCACCTCGCAGATCGAGGTGATGTCTGCCTCCATCAACCAAAACAGCGACAACGCTCGTGTGACCGACAGCGTGGCCACTAAAGCGACCCGAGAAGCCGCCGATGGGGGGGGTGCTGTCAGTCAAACTGTCATGGCCATGAAACAAATTGCGGCCAAGATAGGCATCGTCGATGACATTGCCTACCAGACCAATCTGTTGGCGCTCAACGCCGCCATTGAGGCAGCACGGGCGGGCGAGCACGGCAAAGGCTTTGCCGTTGTCGCAGCCGAGGTTCGCAAATTGGCCGAGCGCAGCCAGGAGGCCGCCAAAGAGATCGGTGCATTGGCCGGCAACAGTGTGATCACCGCCGAACACGCCGGCAAATTGTTGGACGAGATCGTTCCCAGCATCCAAAAGACCAGTGAACTGGTGCAAGAGATCGCTGTAGCCAGCGCAGGGCAAAGTGAGTCCGTCACGCAAATTGGCGGGGCGATGGGCCAGCTTAGCCGGGCCACCCAGCAAAACGCCAGTGCCTCAGAGGAACTGGCCGCCACCAGCGAAGAGCTTACCGGCCAGGCAGAGCAATTGCAACAAAGCATGGCTTTCTTTCGCACGGATGCCGGTCACTCACCCCAAAGCCGCCAGCTTGCAAGCGCCTCCGAACGCAGAGGCAAGCCGACCGTCGGCAAAGGCGGTCAAGGGGGTAAAGGCGGTCAAGGGGGTCAGAGCAGCCGACGTATTGCGGCGGATGTGTTGCTGGCTGCGCCGGTGCGCCGCAATGACACCGGTCATTTCAAGCCTTACTGAATAGCCCTGCAGCACGCACACCCTGTAGGGCAAACCTTTCGCGTCGGGCGGTCTTGGGGTCCACCCTTAAAGGCCTGTAGATTTCCACCCTGTCTTGGTCTCGCAGCAGTTGATTCATCGGTGCTCTTTGGCCCCACACGCCCGTCGCGATGTCTGGGTGCATCAGCTCAGGAAACCGTTGCAATAAACCACTCATCTGTAAGGTTTGCCAGACCGTCACGGGCGGATCAACCCTCAGACTGAGCTCATGCACGGTGCGAGCGGCAGGCGAATACACCACACAGACGCTCATCCGTGTTTTATCTGGCATACAGTTGATCGGCCCGCAGGATAAAGGCATCGACCATGCTGATGGCGATCTTGTCAAACACGGGTTTGATCACATGACCGAGTACGCCCTTAAAGGCATAGGTCAGCGTCAGGTCAACCCTGCACGCTTGTTGGTCGGCAGCCCCCAAGGCCACAAAATGCCATTTGCCTTCAAGGTGAGAAAAAGGGCCATTGACCAATTTGATCAGCACTTGCTGGTCTGGCGTGTGGGTGTTTCGGGTGGTAAAAGTCTGGCGCACCCCCATCATGGCAATGCCAATCTCGGCCACCATGCCGGTGGCATCTTGTGACACAGCCCGTGCTTTGTCGCACCATGGCAAAAACTGGGGATACTGGCAGACATCCGTCACCAGACGGTACATCTGCGCTTGGCTGTATCCAATCAGGACAGACTTTTTGATGGTTTTCATGGTTCTTACAATGCGTATTTTTTTGCGCGGAATGGCGTGATCGCGATGGGTTGCGCCGCGTATTCGCGTTACTGTCATGGTCACAAAATCCACTAAAACCCACATCGCAGACAACAAAAAAGCGGCTTTCAATTATTTTATTGAAGAGCGGTTTGAGACTGGCTTGGTCTTGCAGGGCTGGGAGGTCAAATCCTTGCGTGCCGGCAAAGTGCAACTGACCGATGGCTATGTGGTGATCCGCAATGGCGAGTTATTCATCATCGGCTTGCAGATCAGCCCCCTGGGCACCGCATCCACCCACATCAGCCCAGATAGGCAGCGCACCAAAAAACTGTTGATGCACAAAACCGAGATCAAGCGACTGATCGGCAAAGTGGAGCAAAAAGGGCACACCCTGGTGCCTCTCAACCTGCACTGGAAAGACGACAAAATCAAATGCGAGATCGCGCTGGCCAAGGGCAAGGCAGAGCACGACAAACGCGACACCCTCAAAGACCGCGAAGGCAAACGCGAGGTTGAACGTGCCATGAAAAGTCGTCACCGTTAAGCCATTGAAAAAAAGTTAAATACGCATAAATTAACAGAAAATTAGTGCTGATGCTTGTATTTGTTGCATTGAGTGCTCTCATTTATTAACTTATAAAGTCGTTAACTTTTTATTGGATGATCACCCCCTGGGTACCTTCGCTGTGACAGACGCTGGTTAGAATCCGCGCCCTCGCTGACATCATCCACAAACCTTAAAAATCACCAGGAATCATCATCATGGCATCAGGAAAGCCCAAAAAAAAGAACCCCCGTTTGGCATCGGGACGCAAGCGCGCTCGTCAAAACATCAAATTGAACGCCGCCAATACCTCACTTCGTTCAGAATACCGCACGGGGGTCAAAAATGTTGAAAAGGCAGTTTTGGCAGGCGACAAGGCCTTGGCCGCATCGCTTTTTGTCAAAATGCAGTCTGTTGTGGACTCGGTTGCAGACAAAGGCATTTTTCATAAAAACAAGGCAGCCCGCGACAAAAGCCGTTTGTCTGCCAAGGTCAAGGCTCTGGTTGCTGCACCTGCCGCAGATTCAGTTTTAGCATCAGCCGCTTGATAGCACCAGGCCACTGCACGGTCTATTGAAGACTGGCCAAGCAGACTGCGTTTGTGGTTTGCACGTGTCTTCAAGATCGCCGTTTGTCACGGGTGCGCTGTCAGCGAGTACAGATACCCCAAGAGCCGTCAGATGACGGCTTTTTTTGTTTTGTGAGTTCGTTCATTACCCAGAGCAAAGGAGTTCCAACATGTCCCCACCCACCCCCTCGTATGTTCCAGCCGCTTCGCCTCACGTGATGACCACCTACGGGCGACTGACTCTGGCTTTGTCACACGGTCAGGGCTGTCGCGTCTGGGACACCTGTGGTAGGTCCTATTTGGACGCACTGTCGGGCATTGCCGTCAATACATTGGGTCACAACCACCCCAAACTGGTGCCTGCGCTGCAAGACCAACTGTCCAAAATCATCCACAGTTGCAACTACTACCATGTGCCCTTGCAGCAGGTTTTGGCACAAAAACTGGTCGAACTCTCGGGCCTGACCAATGTGTTTTTTTGCTCCACCGGTTTAGAGGCCAACGAGGCCGCCCTGAAACTGGCACGCAAGTTGGGTCACCAAAAGGGGATAGATCGGCCAGAAATTGTGGTCTATGAAAAAGCCTTTCATGGCCGCAGCATTGCCACTTTGAGCGCTACGGGCAACCCCGCAATCCAGGCCGGTTTTGAGCCTTTGGTGGACGGGTTCATCCGGGTGCCTGTCAATGACATCGATGGTTTGAAGGCCGCCACTGCCCATAACGCCAATGTGGTGGCGGTGTTTTTGGAAACCATCCAAGGCGAGGGCGGGGTTCGGCCCATGTACCCGGACTACCTGCGCCAAGTACGTGCGTTGTGTGATGCCAACGATTGGCTGATGATGATCGACGAGGTGCAGTGCGGCATGGGCCGTACCGGTCGCTGGTTTGCCCATCAGTGGGCAGGCATCACCCCGGATGTGATGCTTTTGGCCAAAGGTTTGGGCTCCGGTGTTCCCATCGGTGCGGTGGTTGCAGGCCCCAAAGCCGCCGGTATTTTTCAAGTAGGCAATCACGGCACCACTTTTGGCGGAAACCCATTGGCCATGCGTGCAGGGGTCGAGACCCTTCGCATCATCGAAGAAGACGGTTTGCTGCAAAACGCAGCCCGTGTAGGCCAACACCTAGCAGGTGCCTTGGCCCACGCTCTGGCAGACGAGATGGCCGCAGGGTCGGTCAAAGAAATACGCGGGCAGGGTTTGATGCTGGGTATTGAACTGTCCAAACCCTGCGGTGCCTTGTTGCAACGCTGCGCTGACAACGGCCTGTTGATCAGCGTGACCGCCGATAACGTCGTGCGACTGCTGCCGCCGCTCATCTTGTCGGTGGCAGAGGCTGATGAAATCGTTCACATTTTGTGTCCGCAGATCAAACAATGGCTAAAAGCCCTGTGACACGGGTGACCGATCCGCTGGCCTCTTCTGTTGTACCCAGGTGTCTCATATGAACCACTACCTCAAATTTGACGACTTAAGTGCCAGTGAATATGGCTATGTCTTTGAACGCGCTGCTTTGATCAAGCGCAAATTCAAGGCCTATGAAAAACACCAAACCTTGACAGACCGCACGTTGGCGATGATTTTTGAAAAAGCATCGACCCGCACAAGGGTTAGCTTTGAAGCGGGCATGTACCAGATGGGCGGCAGCGTGGTGCATTTGACGACGGTCGACAGCCAGTTGGGCCGCGCTGAGCCGATTGAGGACAGCGCCCGGGTGATCAGCCGCATGGTCGATATCGTGATGATCCGTACCTTTGAGCAAACCCGAGTCGAACGCTTTGCAGAGCATTCCCGTGTGCCGGTGATCAACGGCCTGACCAATGAGTTTCATCCGTGCCAGATACTGGCGGACATTTTTACGTACATTGAACACCGAGGCTCCATCCAGGGCCGCACTGTGGCGTGGATAGGCGACGGCAACAACATGGCCAACACCTGGCTACAGGCGGCCGAGCTGCTTGATTTCAAGGTTCACGTCAGCACCCCCAGCGGTTATGAAGTCAATGAAAGCACCGCAGGTGTGGCCGGCAAAATCAGCGCAGGCCGTTATCAAACCTATAGCCACCCCATCGATGCCTGCCATCAGGCCGATCTGGTGACCACCGATGTCTGGACCAGCATGGGCTTCGAGGCTGAAAATGAAACCCGCAGGCGGGCCTTTGCCGATTGGTGCGTGGATGTGCGGATGATGGCTGCTGCCAGGCCTGATGCCTTGTTCATGCACTGCCTGCCGGCGCATCGGGGAGAAGAGGTGAGCGCTGATGTGATCGATGGGCCCCAAAGCGTGGTTTGGGACGAAGCCGAAAATCGGCTGCACGTCCAAAAAGCCTTGATGGAGTATTTGTTATTGGGGCCAATGGCCTGATCGTGGCCTATTCACCTTGCCCCATGGACATTCAACTCAAACTCAAACTTAAATCTCTGGTTGATCAGCTTAACCAAGTGATTGTCGGCAAAGACAATCAAATTCAGGACGCGGTGGCCTGTCTGTTGGCGGGTGGCCATTTGCTGATTGAGGATGTCCCCGGCGTGGGCAAAACCACACTGGCGCACGCCTTGGCACGCACTTTTGGATTGCAATTTTCTCGTGTGCAGTTCACCTCTGACTTGATGCCCAGCGATTTGTCGGGCGTGTCGGTCTATGAGCGATCTACCGAAAAATTCACTTTCCATCCTGGCCCCTTGTTTGCCCAAATTTTGCTGGCCGATGAGATCAACCGCGCCAGTCCTAAAACCCAGAGCGCTTTGCTAGAAGCCATGGAAGAAAAACAAGTGACGATCGAGGGCGAAACGCGCGCCTTGCCCTTGCCATTTTTTGTCATTGCCACGCAAAACCCGCACGACCAACTGGGCACTTACCTGCTGCCCGAGTCGCAACTGGACCGGTTTTTAATGCGCCTATCGCTGGGTTACCCTGACCGTACCGCCGAGCGCGCCTTGCTGCAAGGGGCTGACCGGCGTGAACTGGTCGATGCTTTGCCCAGCTTGCTTACCCCAGACGCATTGCAAACCCTGCAACGCCAGGTGCAAGACGTGTTTGCCTCCGAGTCGCTGCTGGACTATGTGCAAGACCTGGTAGCCGCCACCCGCAATGGTCAGTGGTTTGTGCAGGGATTAAGTCCGCGCGCCGGCATGGCCTTGCTGCGAGCGGCCAAAGCCCATGCACTGCTGAGTGGTCGCACTTACGTGGCCCCCGACGACGTGCAGGCTATTTTGCCGCAAACCATTGCACACCGGCTGATTCCGGTGAATCAGGCCGGGCGTGGCGCTGTAGAGCAAGTACGCGCCATGCTGGGTGCTGTACCGCTGCCGTGACCCCTTTGCTCCACCCTTTGCACCACGCTTTACCACACCCGCTGCGCCACCCTCTGGCCCACGTGCGAGCGCGCCTGGCTTACTGGTGGCAATCACGTTTGCCGCTGACCGACAGCCTGATGCTTACCCAGCGCAACGTCTATATCGTGCCCACCCGCGCCGGGCTGATGTTGGGTGTCACGCTGATGGTGCTGCTGGTGGCATCGATCAACTACCAGCTCAATCTGGGCTATTTGCTGACTTTTTTGCTGGCGGGTTGCGCCTTGGTGGGTATGCATGTGGGCCATGGCACCTTGCGTGGCTTGTCCCTCCATTTGACAGCGCCTGATGCTGTCTTTACAGGCGCTACAGCCATCATTCAAATCAACTTGCACAATGCCCAAAAACGCACCCGCTACGGCATTGGGCTGGCCCTGTTCGGATCACAACAATGGGCCTGGACCGATGTGGCAGCCCAGGCCATCGCCACAGTGCAACTGGCCTTTAAACCAGGGCAACGCGGCCTGCACCCGTTGCCTACACTGACCGCCGAAACGCGTTATCCGTTGGGCACTTTTCGGGTCTGGACGCTGTGGCGGCCTGCTGCCGGTGTGCTGGTTTACCCGGCCCCCGAAGTGCCAACGCCTTCGCTGCCAGCGGGTTTGGCCCACGAGGGCCGTGCCCATGCCCGCAGCGTCAGCGTGCAAGGTGACCCTGAGGGTCTGCGCACCTACCGACGGGGCGACCCGCTGAAAGCCATCGTCTGGAAAAAAGCAGCCAAAACGGGCGAGTTGGTTAGCCGCGACAGTCCAACTTTGCAACAGCAAACCCTGTGGTTTGATCAGCAGCAAACTGGCCTTTGCCAGCCTGAGGCCCAACTGAGCCGCTTGTGCGCCTGGGTGCTGCAAGCAGACAAATTGGGGCTGATCTACGGCCTGCGCCTAAAAAACCAGACCCTGGCACCCGCTACCGGCCAAGCGCATTACCTGCTGTGTCTGCGAGCACTGGCGCTGGCCTGAACGCCGACCCATGAACCAGACATTTAGCCAACTGCCGCGAGACACCCGCGACACCTTGTTCATGTTGGGGGTCATTGCCTGGGTGGTGATGCCACAGGTGAGTGGGTTGCCGCTGTGGTGCAGTCTGTTCTGCGCTGCTGTGATGTTCTGGCGTGCAGCGCTGGCCTGGCAGTCCAGACCCCTGCCCAGTCGCTGGTGGCTGCTGGGTTTGCTGGTGGTGTTTATTGCGGCCACCTTGTTCACGTACAAAACCATACTGGGACGCGAGGCCGGTGTCACGCTGCTGGTGCTCTTGCTGGCGCTGAAAACATTGGAGCTGCACGCCCGCCGAGATGCATTTGTGGTGTTTTTCCTCGGCTTCTTTTTGATGCTGACCAACTTTTTCATCTCCCAGTCGCTGCTGACCGCTGCGGCCATGCTGATCGCCTTGCTGGGGCTTTTGACGGCCTTGGTCAACGCCCATATGCCGGTGGGCCGGCCGCCACTGCTGCAAGCTGCCCGCACCGCCACCGGCATGGCGCTGCTGGGTGCGCCCGTGATGGTGCTGCTGTTTGTTCTGTTTCCGCGCGTGGCACCGCTTTGGGGCTTGCCCAGTGACGCTGCCAGCGGTCGCAGCGGACTGTCCAGTCAAATGACGGTGGGCAACATGGCCAGCCTGGCGTTGGACGACAGCGTGGCCATGCGCATTCGCTTTGACGGGCCAAGGCCAGAGCAATCGACTTTGTATTTTCGCGGGCCGGTGCTGTCGGCCTTTGACGGGCGCACTTGGCAAGTGCTTGAAGCTGCTGCGCAGCGCCCCTCAAAGTGGCCTGTCAATTTGCAGGTGCAAGAGCCGGCCATCAGCTACCAAGTCACGCTTGAGCCTAGCCAACAACCTTGGCTGATGGTGCTGGATGCCACGCCTATAGCGCCTATAACGCCTGCCGTACCCGGCAAAAGCGCCCGCATGACGCATGAGCTGCAATGGGTGCTGGACACACCGGTGACCGAGCTGTTGCGCTACCAGGCCACCAGCTACCCTCATTTTTCGCACGGCCCCATCCAAACCATGCCGGGCATGTACGACTTTATGGCTCTGCCATCCGGCTTTAATCCGCGCACTTTGCAGTGGGCAGAAGAGCTGAAGCGCCAACCAAGCTATGCAAACTATAGCGCTGTGCAGTGGTCGGGTCTGGCACTGGAGCGCTTGCGCAGTGGCGGCTACAGCTACACGCTTGAGCCAGGCCTGTTTGGCCTGCACAGTGCCGATGAATTTTGGTTTGACCGCAAGGCCGGGTTTTGCGAACACATGGCCGCCAGTTTTGTCATCTTGATGCGTGCTCTGCATGTGCCCGCCCGGGTCGTGACTGGCTATCAAGGGGGTGAAAGAAATGCAGTCGATGGTCTTTGGACGGTACGCCAAAGCGATGCCCACGCCTGGGCCGAAGTGTGGCAAGCCGGCCAAGGTTGGGTACGCGTGGACCCCACCACGGCAGTGGCACCAGGTCGCACAGGCAGTGTGCAACGGCTGGTGGCTCCCCGAGGGATCATTGCCTCAGCCATCTTTGGCAGCGTCAGCCCGGCCTTGGCCCTCAGACTGCGTGCTACCTGGGAGGCAATGAACAACCGCTGGAACCAGTGGGTGCTGAATTACACCCAGGCAAAACAGCTTAACCTGTTGAAAAACATTGGCTTTAACGAACCCAACTGGCAAGACCTGGTGTGGGTGCTGTGCGGCATCGTTGTAGCAGGCAGTTTGGCCAGTGCCGCCTGGAGCGCCTGGGAGCGTCATCGGCAAGACCCCTGGCTGCGCTTGCTGACCCAAGCGGGGGTACGGGTGCAAAAATCAGGCATCGCCCTGTTGCCCAACAGTACGCCCAGGCAAATGGCACAGCAGTTGCAGGCCGCAAACCCCCAAGCCAATTTGACGGCCTGGCAAGACTGGTTTGTCCGCCTTGAAGCCCTGCGCTATGCCCCGCCTACCGCCTCACAGCAAACCCAATTGAAGCACCTGCTTGGGGCAATGCGGCGAGAGCTTTGTCAACTTTCATTGCCGACTTGAATGGGGGCTTTGGTCATCGCCTGATCGGCGCAGCAGAGGTTGCCGTTTTAATTTTGCTGCCTGGCAAAGACGTAGCCCACGCCGCGCACGGTCAAAATGCGTTTGGGGTTTTTGGGGTCGGCTTCAATGAGGGCGCGAATGCGACCCATGTGAACGTCAATGGAACGGTCAAAGGCATCATGCTCGCGCCCTCTGACGGCCTCCATGATCTGGTCACGGGTCAGCACCCGTCCAGCGCGTTCGGCCAGTATCACCAAAAGGTCAAACTGGTAAGAAGTCAGGTCACAAACTTGCCCTGAAATTTGGACGGTACGGGCATCCTGGTCGATTTCGAGACTACCAAAGCGCAAGCGCCCCACCTCCGCAGACACAGGCTCGGTCTGCCTGCGCAGCACGGCACGGACACGCGCTAAAAGTTCGCGAGGCTCAAAAGGCTTGGGCAAGTAATCATCGCCCCCCATTTCGAGACCGATGATGCGATCCATGGGGTCGCCCTTGGCGGTCAGCATCAAAATGGGCGTTCTGGCCAGAGAACCCTGCATGGCACGAATTTGTCGGCAGACCTCCAGGCCGTCCATGTCCGGCAGCATCAGGTCAAGAATGACCAAGTCAGGATGCCGCAATTGCAAGCTGGCCAGGCCTATCGCTGCGTCCCCCGCCAGGGTGACTTCATAGCCTGACTGCGTCAGGTAGGTGCTGACCATCTGTGCCAAACGGGCATCGTCTTCGATCATTAACAAGTGTTGGTTCATGGTGTGTATAAGCTGCGTATGATTTGTCAGTTATAGATTCCAGAACTGACAAAGCGACAAAAATTGCATTTTGCGGTAGGTGAGGGCTGGCCAGCGAACGTCAAGAGTCGCTTTACCAGCTAGGGGATCAATACCTTACTTGCAACGGGCTTTGAGCTGTTTGCCATGAACGTCGATGGTGACCATATTGCCAGAACGGGTATCGTCGCCAATACGCCCCGCCGTGTTGTTGCTGGAGCGGCAGGCAATGACCCAAATACCATCGGTGCCCATCACCCCCCCATCTGATCCAAATTGCATGAACGTACCTGGTTTGATACCTGAACGTCCGGTGTTGCCCGTACCGTCGGAGTATTGTCGTGCCTTGTCAATATTTCTGTCCGTATTACTTCTCATCGTACCGGTATCACTGGGTAAAACCTCAGGCAGCAGCACTCCGGCATCTGGTGTTTGCTCATCCGACTGGCCCAGCCAGCCTTTGGCCTTGGTACGATTGTCGGGCAGGATGTTGATCACTCGGGGTAACAGAACCCCTGGTTGGTTTTGTTGATTTTGTTGATTTTGTTGATTTTGTTGATCTTGGGGTGTCACCACAATGGATGTCAGGGGCTGTGGGGTTTCAGCCAAAGATGAAATGGCATTTATCCGATTTTTAGACGCACTGGCAGCAGACGGTGTCACGGGTGGGTGGAATGGGGTCTCAGGATTGGCCAGAATAATCTCACCGGCCATCACCTGCGTGATGCCAGCCATCCACCCTAGCAGGCACGCTACACGTTTGAAAAAATAGGGGAGATGAGAGATCATGTGATATGCCAGTGAGCCATCATGGATGATCTGGTTCAGATCAGCGAATGGTGATATCGACCACGTTGGCGGTCATATCGGGGTTGAGACTTTTAAACTGTGTGATCACGTCATCCAGAGAGTGCGATGGAATTTTGCTCAGATCATTGACGTTAACGAGATCGGTGGGCATGAGCAACTCTTTGTCTGAGCCGATACAGGCCACACGCTCGCGCCCTGGGCTGTCAAATTTGATCTTGAATCCATTCGACGGCAAGGTCACTGGCAATTGGCCGGGTAGCATGGCATTGCGGTGAAAACGATTAGGAAAAATCCTGGCGGTATTTTTACCAATATCCTCATAAAAGCAAGATGCAAACCCCAGATGATTGAGAGACAGGGTTAATCCAAGTAATTCACCCACCTTGTAACTGGGGTTATTGCCACGGTCACTTGTCAGATTCATCTTGAAGGGCGTACTGGATGCTGGCGCAGTATTTACCGTATTCGCTACATTGGCGTTGGGCGATGGCGCTGACAGCACAGGTATCGTATTTTGCGCACGCGGTTCAGTGGGAAGAGCAGCAGGGGGTGTGACCGGAATGGCTGCAAGCTGGTTTTGAATATCGTCTTTCAGACTAAAATAAAGGTCAAAATTAACTTTGCCATCGGCGATCAAACCCACATAGGCCTGGTATTCCGAGATGGAATCCTTTAGCACGTCGGTCATGATACCGTCCAAAGTTCCCTTGAATCTTGACATGCCAGCCAGTTTGCGCTGAATAAACAAGATGCGCTCTTTATCTGTGGCCACGTCGTACCATTCGCGCACCTGATCGATCAGCTCAGGATTGGTGGATTCAATATCCAGACATTTCCAGTAAGGAACACGGGTAAATTTGCCAAGGGTCTCGATCAATCCCAGCTCAATCAGGGTGCGGTAAGTGGCCCCTACGCCTTCGGAACGGCTTAAATCCTTGTTAAAGCTCAGCCCCATTTTGACGACCTTGCCACCGGCCTCGCCCGATCGACCGCCCTTGGTGATGATCATGGTGTTGGATGTGTTGGTTTCCGGCAAAATTCGACGGGTAGCGGCATCGCCCACGCTCATGTCCATGCTGATGACATCGAAGGACTGGTCTTTGGAATAACCTATGTCCAAGAAAGGCAGTGCGACCCCTGCCCCTTTGTTCTCGCGGACGGCGTTATCGTCCAACTGCGTGACGGCCCCCCGGATGTAATAGTCAGGGATTTTGGGAATGTTTCCGCCCTTCAGCTCAAACAACTTGGCCAAATCGCCTTCACCCGATCCACCATTGGTCAAATCAATAAATTCAAAGGCACCGCTTTTCATTGTCATTTTGGACAGGGCCGAGATCATCATCTCCTTGTCGCCGGCGTGGGCTTTGCCGGTGGCATCCGGGATGCCGCCTGATGTGATCACAATGCCTTGCTTGCCATTGGCCAGAAACAGTTCGTCCATGCAGCGCAGCGACTGCGTAAAGTTGGTGATGGTCTTGACTGCGGGTGTTTTGGGGGCTGCACTCACTCTGGCGTGGGTAGCTTTGCCCTCGGTGGTTCTGGCATCAGCCGCTCTTTCAGAGTCAGACGTGACACCGTTTGAAAAAAAGCCATCGTTGCTTTCGGCGATTGCGCCACAGGTGACTGCTGGAAAAATCAGCGCGGCCAGACATCTGGGCCATCGTGCGTGGGTGAGAAAATTGGAGGCTTGGTAAGACATGGCAGCAACCTTAAGGCAGTTTCAAGATGTATTGAATGCTAACAGTTTGACGGTCATCGTAGATATAAGTTGGGGCAAACGCTTGTGCGTCTGGCTGGACTGAAACGCTGCAAGATCATGGCACGATGACGAACGATGATACACTGTAAAAAAATTATATTCATCATAATTATCTCTACGATCGCTGTGACGCACGTATTTGTTGCATAGTGCGCTCTGTTATTAGGATTTATTGGGTAGCAAACATTAATATTGTTGATGTGATTGGCATGAAAACTCTTACCCTGTCCTGGCGTTTTTTATGGGCGCGTCCGTTGGGAGCGGTTCTTAACCTGCTGCTGCTGGGCTTGGGACTGGCCTCCATCACGTTTTTGCTGCGGGTGTCTGGCCAAGTCAGCCAGGTTTTTTTGCGTGACCTGCAAGGTATTGACGCGGTCGTGGGGGCCAAGGGCAGCCCGATGCAATTGATCTTGAGCGGCGTTTTACACCTGGATGTACCGCCTGGCAACGTCCCGCTCAAGGCCGTGCAAGCGCTTCAAAATCATCCGATGGTGGCATCGCTCATCCCCATCAGTCTGGGGGACAGTTTCAGGGGTTTTCGCATTGTGGGCACAGCGCCTGCTTACATCGCACACTATCGTGCCAGCTTGGCGCAGGGCCGTGTGTGGCAGACACCGATGCAGGTGGTGCTGGGGGCATCGGTGGCCGACAGACTGGCTTTGCCACTGGGCGGCACCTTCACGGGGTCGCACGGGCTAAATGCAGGCGGCCATGACCATGCTGATAACTTTTATACCGTGGTGGGCATTTTGCAGCCTTGTGGCTGTGTGCTGGATCGATTGATCTTGACCGACCTTGTCTCGGTCTGGCGGGTTCATGAAGACCACGCTGCCGCACCTGATGTTGACCCAGATCGCGAGGTTACCCTGGCGCTGATCACTTACAAAACCCCGTTGGCGGCTGTCAGCTTTCCGCGTTACGTCAATTCCAGTACGGTGATGCAGGCGGCGGCTCCGGCGTATGAGGTCACCCGTTTGCTGAGTATGCTGGGTTTGGGCACAGACGTTCTGCATGCCTTTTCAGGCGTGCTGCTGCTGACTGCCGGACTCAGCGTGTTTGTGGCCCTGTGGAGCGCCGTGCGTGAACGCCGTGCCGACCTGGCCTTGTTGCGCATGCTGGGTGCTCCCCCCAGGCGAGTCGCAGCGTTGTTGTTGGGTGAGGCCTTGTGGTTGGGCGTGATGGCTGCTATCTTGGGGCTGATGCTGGGTCAGGGTTTTGCAGTTGCGCTGGCCTGGTTCTTACATTTGAATGCTTTGGTGACGGGCCTGGTTTGGTCGTCTGGCCTGTGGATGGTGCCCCTGGTTGCGCTGGGGGTATCCGTGGGGGCCGCTCTGCTGCCGGCCTATGGCGCGTACCGAGTCAGTGTGCAACGACTGCTGCAAGGTCAGTAGGACTGCTTTGACCCAATGGGTGATGCAGAGGTTCGGGGGTGAGCAGGGTGGGCAGGGCCACCGGCAACAGGGCAGGGTAGTCACGGCTAAAGTGCAGACCCCGGCTTTCATGCCGGGACTGCGCTGATCTGACGATCAAATCAGCCACCTGCACCAGATTGCGAAGCTCAAGCAAGTCGCGTGTGACATGAAAGTGCGCATAAAACTCCTGAATTTCATCTTGCAGCAAAGCGATGCGGTGCGCTGCGCGATCGAGCCGCTTGTTGGTACGAACGATGCCCACATAGTCCCACATAAAGCGCCTCAGCTCATCCCAGTTGTGCGAGATCACCACTGTTTCGTCGGCATCGCTGACGCGGCTGTCGTCCCACTGCGGCAGTGCCGGCGGCGGCGGGGTGCTGCTGCCCTGGATGGCCTGCGTGGTGGCCTGGGCAAACACCATGCACTCGACCAGTGAGTTGCTGGCCAGACGATTAGCCCCATGCAGGCCGCTACAGGCGGTCTCGCCGATGGCGTACAGGTCTGCGATGTCCGTGCGGCCTTCTAGGTCAGCCGATACCCCGCCACAGGTGTAGTGTGCGGCAGGCACCACCGGAATGGGGTGCTTGGAAATGTCGATGCCAAGCTCAAGGCAGCGTGCATAAATATTGGGAAAGTGCTCGGTCAAAAAGCCCAGAGGCTGGTGCGAAATGTCCAGATACACGCAGTCAAAGCCGCCTTTTTTCATCTCAAAGTCGATGGCCCGGGCCACGACATCGCGCGGGGCCAGCTCGGCTCTGGGGTCATGGTGTGGCATAAAGCGGCTGCCGTCAGGCAACAGCAGGCGACCGCCCTCACCGCGAACGGCCTCGCTGATCAAAAAAGATTTGGCATGCGGGTGGTACAGGCAGGTGGGGTGAAACTGGATAAATTCCATGTTCTGCACCCGGCAGCCCGCCCGCCAGGCCGCAGCAATGCCGTCGCCGGTCGCTGTGTCGGGGTTGGTGGTGTACAGATAGACCTTGCCAGCCCCACCTGTGGCCAGGATGGTATGGGGTGCTTGAAAAGTCAGCACCTGGTCGGTCACATCGTCGAGTGCGTACAGCCCCAGGCAGCGATGCCCGGGCAAACCCACCCTGTCGCTGATGATGAGATCAACCAGCGTGTGGTTTTCAAACAAGGTGATGTTGGGGGTTTTTTGCAGGTGGTCTATCAAGGTGTTTTGCACGGCAGCACCGGTGGCATCGGTCACATGCACGATGCGGCGGGCACTGTGGCCACCCTCGCGGGTCAGGTGCAACTGGCCGTCTTCTTCAGAGAACGGCACACCCATCTCTTGCAGCCACGCGATCACACGGGGGGCGTTTTCAACCACAAAGCGCGTGGCATCAGGGTCGCACAGCCCCGCACCTGCTGTCAGGGTGTCATCGACGTGGGCATCAAAACTGTCGTTTTGGTCCCAAACCGCTGCAATGCCGCCCTGCGCCCAGCCGCTGGAACCTTCGGCGACGGTTCGTTTGGTGATCACGGCAACACGCTTGTCGTGACTTTGAAGCAGGGCCGCACTCAATCCCGCCAAACCACTGCCCACGATCAGCACATCAAACACCCAAGGCGCAGCAGGTGGACGGGAAGGTGTTTTTGATTTCATGGAATTCCAATGGTGTGTGAATGAACTCACAAAAAATTATTAACGCTATGTACGGGCTAATATCCAAGCCAAACGCACGTCAGTCATGCTTAAATGGCAAGTATAAAGCAGCAGAATAAGTATAAAACTTATTGTGTAAAGTAGAATGGCTTTCAGTGATATTCACGGCAATGAGGGTTTTAAAGGACTTGTGGCTTGCAAATAAGCCAGAGCGGCATCTGCCGGCATGGGCTTGCCAAACAGATAGCCTTGCAGGGTGTCGCAGCCATGGGTGGCTAAAAAGTCGCGCTGGGCAGTGGTTTCAACCCCTTCAGCCACCAGTTCAAGCCGCAGGTTGTGCGCCAACGTGATGGTGGCCGAGCAGATCACATCGCCGTTCGCATTCACGCCGATGTCGCTGACAAAAGTGCGATCCAGCTTCAGCCGGTCGATCGGAAACAGCTTCAAATAGGCCAATGACGAGTAGCCTGTGCCAAAGTCATCTACAGCCAACGATACGCCCAATGCCTTGAGCGCTTGCAAGTTGGCAATGCTGATTTTGGGGTCATCCATGGCGACAGATTCGGTGACCTCCAACTCAATGAACTCGGGCGGCAAGTGATAACGCTGCAACAGTTGCGCAACAAAATGGGGCAGGGTGGTGTCTTTCAGTTGCAGGGCCGACAGGTTGATCGCCATGCGAATGTCGTGCCAGCCCATCGTGCGCCATTCATGCAGCGTGGCACAGGCTTTGTTGAGCACCCAGGCCCCCATCGGAACGATCAGGCCGGTTTGCTCGGCCAGACCAATGAACGCATCGGGATACACGACAGGGCGGCCTTTGGGCTGCCAGCGAATCAGCGCTTCAAACCCGGTCAGTTGGCCAGTTTGACCGCTCATTTGCGGTTGAAAATACAACAACAGCTCGTCATTCTCAATGGCCCGGCGCAAGTCGGTTTCCAGTTTAAGCTGGGCATTGACGGCCTCGTTCATGGAATCGGTAAAGAACTGAAAACGATTGCGCCCGACGGTTTTTGCGTGGTTCATGGCCCGGTCGGCATTTTTGGTCAGTGTGCTGTGGTCGCTGCCGTCATCCGGGAACAAACTGATGCCCAGCGAAACGGTCGCACTGAAATTTTCATGGGCCAGACGCACCGGCGCACAGACCGTGTCGATCAACTTTTGGGCTATTTCGGCAACATCGCTGGCCTGTCTCACCTCGTTGATGACCACCACAAACTTGTCGCTCCAAAGTCTGGCAACCGTGTCCACATCGCGCACACAAGCACTCAATCGCCCCGCGATGACCTTCAGAAACTCGTCGCCTGCGGCGTGTCCCAGCGTGTCGTTGATGGTTTTGAACCGATCCAGATCGAGCAACAACAGAGCCAGTTGTACGCCGTTGCTGCGTGCAAGCGCCATCGACTGTTCAAGCCTTGCCTCCAGGGCGAAGCGATTGGCCAAACCCGTGAGCTGATCATGCAATGCCATTGCGTCCAGCGTACCTTGCAGGTTGTGACTTTTGCTGCGGTACGAAAAGTACGCTGTCATGATGGCACCCACGCCGATCGTCATCACCAGCAAGACCCAAAACCGGCGAGGGTTTGAGAGCGCTGATTCCAAAGTGGCGACACCTGAATACCAGTCTCCTACCAAGTTGCCCAAGAAAATGCCCAAGGTTGAAGCCCCAATCACCAGAACGACAGCACGCCATCCCCGTGGAAAACCACCCGAATCATGAGGCCTGACCAGCCAAACAGAGCCGCCATTGATCATCACCCAGATTGAAATCCCGATCGTCTGTGAATACACCATTTGCTGCGACAAGCTGCCGTTGCCAGTACCCCACAGCACTAGGGCGATCACGGTGTTAACGACCACCACAGTGGCTGAACTGAGAAGCAGGCCGCGTGACGTAAGCAGAGAATTTTGTGATGCCGATCGCATGAAGAAACCAAAACTAAATGAAGAATTTGACTTGACCAAGCTGGTTGGTGGCTCATTGTCGCTGTCTGCGAGATCTGTCCAAGATGCACGCACACCCAGACCAACCCCAAAGGGATCGATGGCGATGGATGGCGATTTATAGAGGTTTATTGTGATTTATTGTGATCTGTTGTGATCTGTTGTGATCTATTGATATCTATTGCGATCAATTACCATCAATTACGATCAATTACGTACCCAATACGCATCATGAAAATTTTTTACATCATCAGTCAGGTTGGATAGGGGCATTGACCCTATGCGAACGGACGGGGTTGAAGGAGAATAGAACAGCATAAATCAGCATATTTTGCCTAAATCTCATTCAAAATCAATGGCTTATAGATGTATCTTGTTACAAAGGAAGGCCTTCACACCGCATGGATTTTGAAAAGTATGGCAGGGTAAAACCCCAAACGCTTGTGTAAAGGACTTATGATAAAATGATTCATGTTCGTTTTATTTATTGAATGATTATGGGCCGTCGAATATCTTTCCATCTTGATCCTGCCGATCGCACGTCTTTAAGCGCTATTGTCAAACGCGGTGAGGACTGGCGGCAACGCCAGAGGGCACAGACCCTGTTGTCTCTGGATGAGGGAATGTCCATCGCTGAGGTTGCCACCCAAGTGGGCATCAACCCCCGTACTGTGGGTACCAGTCGTTCGGCTTGGCTGCAATTGAGGTTTGATTCGCTCAAAGATGCCGTGCGCTGCGGTGCCCCCAAAAAACTTCCCCCCGACGTGGTGGATCAGCTTGCCCACAGAGCGCTAGCAGCGCCACTGTCCGCCAAGGCTCTTTTGGCCGAGCATCTGCAAAATGGGGGGACACCCGTTCACCTGAACACCCTGATGACGGCCCTTAAAAACGCTGGACTGGTCTGGAAGCGCACCCACTACGTTTCCCTCAAGGGCAAGCCCTAGAGGTATCACCCCCTCATCCATACGGCTGCGTGTTGGTTTTGTCGCGCACAAAAGCCTCTACCCTTGCCAGCACCTGCTGCTGTGCATCCGTCGCATCGCAGGCCACCACGTGGCGTTCGGGCATGGATCGCAGCCAGGTCAGTTGGCGCTTGGCAAGCTGCCGGGTGGCACAAACCACCTTGTCTGGCAGTTCACGCATCGGCCACTGACCGTCCAACGCCTGCCAGGCCTGACGGTAACCCACACAGCGCATGGCCGGCAGCAAAGGATGCAGGTCACCGCGACCGCGCAGTGCCACCACTTCGTCCATCAAGCCACCGGTCAGCATGGCATCGCAACGCAGGCCGATCTGCCGGTGCAGCCAGGCACGGTCTTGCGGTTCCAGCGATACGATCAAAGGGTCAAAGGGGTTGTCAGCGACAGTTTGGGTGCTATAAAAAGATGACAGTGGCCGTCCCGTGGCGTAATAAACCTCCAAGGCGCGTGAGATTCGCTGAGCATCAGCCGTGGCCAGCCGCGCAGCCGTGAGGGGGTCATGCAGGGCCAGTTCGGCATGAAGCGCAGGCCAGCCGGTCAGCATCGCCCGCTCATGCAGTTGGGCGCGCAAGGCAAGGTCAGCCTGTGGCAGGGCATCCAGCCCCCGTCTGAGCGCGTGCAGGTACAGCATGGTGCCACCCACCAACAGCGGCAACTTGCCCCGAGCCGCTATGTCAGCCATCAACGCCCGAGCGTCGTCTGCAAATTCAGCAGCACTGTACGCAGACAAGGGGTCGCGAATGTCGATCAAGTGGTGGGGAACGGCGCGTCGCTCTGCCAAAGTGGGCTTGGCCGTGCCGATGTCCATGCCGCGATAGACCAGCGCTGAGTCCACGCTGATGATCTCAATTGGGTAATGCCGGGCCAGGGCAAGCGCCGCCGCTGTTTTACCCGATGCCGTTGGGCCAATCAAAGCCAGATAGCGCACAGACATGTGGACACCAGGACTAACGGTCGCCATCTGACGCGGACATGGCCTGCATGATCGCCACGGTCGCCACGCTGACCTGGCACACTTGCCCCAAGAGGGCGATCACGGCATCCTGATGGTCGGCAAAACGGTAGTCATGAAACTTGTCGCGGACGGTAGGGTCTTTGGGGACAAAGTCGCGGTATGCATCCAATACCCATTCCAGGGCAGACCGGCCTGCCAATTGGTATAACCAGGCCTGTGGCGGTACACCCGATAACGTCGTGACCGTATCGATCTCCATCCAGCCCTCAGAAATATGGGCTTTTAATCGGCACTTAAGGGGGGACGGTATGGGCTGGTCCGTGCGATGCAGCGGATAGGGCGCAAGGTGGCTGTATTCTGTATGCAGTGTGATCAATTGCTGGCCCCAGTCAGACCATGGCCTAAAGTCAGCATAAAACGGAATATGTGGAAACTCTGATTTTAGATTTTGAGCGTATTTTTGACGGTACGCAGGATGATGCAGGATGGCATACACATAATTAAAAATAGCCTGCTTTTCAATCGTTGGATTGTCATAGTGGACTCGAAATTTTTGCAGCGCCCAGTCCGTGATATTGTCGTGACGCGTGCCGCAGGCATCGTAAAAATACAAGGGCAAACATTCAGCCCCCGATGCAGCACCCACCAGATGACAATCTCCGAGTATCGTGGATGCCAATACCATAAACGGCTTTTGCGAAGCTGGCTTTGTCAACCATATCGCCACATTGGATGCACCCGTTGGAAATAGGGTATCCGATGCACCTTTTTCATCGACAAACAAGGGTGAACGATAAAGATATTTGGTCACAAATGGCCGGTAAATAGCTTGACAGACAAGGTCTGGATTAAATACTTCAGTTCGGCCAGCCATCAAACGACGTTTCAAATTGCGTGACCATTTGATTTCAGGGGTATATTCACCCGAATGTATCTTATTTTTGATGTGGTTTTGCCTGGTATCTTCATACACTTTGATAAAATGCTGCATGGCACGCAAGACATCTGGGGCGCTTGCTCCATAAACCCATTCGTCGCGTCCTGAGTTGATCCCGGGTGAATGAACTTGGAACACGCCATGGTCGGACCGTCCGTGGTCACAGGCCACCGGCATCCAAGCCGACAAGTCAGACCAGCCGTGTTTTATTGGGTTGATCCATTCACCTTGGGTATTGGGTGTGATGTGTGCCAATTCACCGTTCATCGACCATTTGCGCAAATGGCTTGAGGCCAACCATCTGAGCTTTTCAGGGCCGGTGATGCCCTTTGGGGCAGCGATGTAGCGGATAGTACAGCCCTGTGTTTTGGGATGGCGAACCAAAAAGACAATGGCCACCCCCGTCATAATGCCAAAGATATTGCCGCCTTGCTCGCCTTTGATGCCATCCATTTGACGCGCATTGCCCGCCAAGTCGATCACATAGATAGCCTGAAACTCGGTTGCCACGACACGTCTGAAACCATCGGCCTGCCGCGAATCGATCCATGAACGGTTGGTGATCAAGCCGATGATGCCTGCATCGCCGATGCGGTCAGAGGCCCAGCGAAAAAACCGGATATAAGGGTCGTACATCTTGGTTTTTTGGGCACGACTGGCCGCAATGTAGGTTTCCTTGATTCGCCGGTCGGTGATCACAGAAACTGCATTTTTATTGTCATCATTTTCATTTTTTTGATTGGCATTGTACGGAGGATTACCGATAATGACAGGTATCTTTTTGGTATTTTGCGACACAATGCGATCATGGTTTATATCAGTCCGTCCGTCCCGATGATGATAATCAAAACCCCAGTTGTCCAGGGTATTTATAAAACATGCACCCTTGAAGTTTTTCCAGGTATCGGTGGCCTCATAAAACGATTGTTCAATATTCAGGCAGGCAATATAATAGGGCAATATGGCTATTTCATTGGCGTGGATTTCAGTGTCAAACTTTTTGATCAGGGCATGGCGGTCTCCGCGCATATAGTCGATCAAATCGACAATAAAAGTGCCGGTTCCGGTGCAGGGGTCCAATATATCCACACCCTCGTCGGCCAGACGATGGTCAAAATGCTGCTGCATCAGCCAGTCACATCCCTCAATGATAAATCGCACCACTTCATTGGGGGTATAGACCACGCCCAGTTTGTCGGCATCTTTGGGGTGATAGGCCGCATAAAAATCCTCATAGACCTGCTTCAACAACCGTTGTTTATCTGCCGATGTGATGGTATGGGCGGCTGCATGGCGAATGGCGGCAAAATAAGGCTCCAGCCTGGACAACAAGTTGACGCGGGCTTCTCCGTGCAAAAATATCAGCGCCAGCTCTGCCATGGCATGTGCCAGATGATTTTCACGGTGAAAGAGGGACGATGGAAAGATTGCCAAGAAAGTCTGCTCGGTCAGAAGATGCTGGATCAGCATGTCATCAATATGCCGATACGTGATTTGCGGCCCTATGGTGCGCTGGCATAATTCCAAAAATCTGTGGGCCTTGACAGAAAACTCTGCATGGTTTTGATAGGCATTTGCCAACCTCCGGGTTAATGCAGCGGTTACCCCGGGTAGCTCTGTTAAAAACTTCTGTTGGGCTTCCTGATAGTCAGAAAGCTCAGACGACACCGTGCCCGCATGATCTGAACCGGTGACGCGATGCCAGTCATCCATAGGACGGCGATAGTTTTTTATATTATCCATCAGGCCATCAATTAAGTCTATAATAAGTTAAATACTTGATAAATCATAAAACAGTAGCAGCCAATGCAATCCAAACGGGCGTTGGCGTTGAAATTGTCAATAAAATGACGTATTTAATTTATTGTAATTTATTGTTCGGTATGGTTGTTGAAGGTGTTAAAGCACCAAAGACTGCGTCACCCCTTGGTGAGTGTTGGTGAGGTGTCCACATTGTCGAGTAAGCGTTTCCATGGCTCCGTGTGAAAATCCGCTTGTATCCACGGGTATCCGCTTGGATCTGCTTGGATACGCTTATTGCGTTACGCTTCAACACGATCAAATGAGTCTTTATGTTGTCCCAACCATCCCCCTCCGACCTACACGCCAGCCGAGAATCCATGAACTTTGACGTGGTCATTGTGGGCGCAGGCCCTGCCGGACTGTCTGCCGCCATTCGCCTCAAACAGTTGGCCCTGGCAGCAGGCCGCGATCTGTCCGTGGTGGTGATCGAAAAAGCCGCATCACCTGGTGGCCATACCCTGTCAGGCGCAGTGTTTGACCCCTGCGCTTTGGATCAGTTACTGCCCGACTGGCGGGCGCTGAATGCCCCTTTGACGCAGCCAGTGACCGAGGATGCGCTGGTTTTTTTCGGTGCATCAGGCGGATACCGCAGCCCTGTTTTGCCGCGCTGTAGCCAAAATCACGGCAATTTCATCATCAGCTTGGGTGCCTTGACGCGCTGGCTGGCCGCACAGGCAGAGGGCCTGGGGGTTGAGTTATTTTGTGGCTTTGCCGCATCTGAGCTGCTCTATGACCACCAGAATGCCGTCATCGGCGTGGCCACTGGCGATATGGGGGTGGGCCGAGACGGACAGCCGGGTCCAAATTATCAACGGGGCATGGCGTTGCTGGGCAAATACACCTTGCTGGCTGAGGGTTCACGCGGGCATCTGGGCCGGCAGGTGACCGCCAAATGGGGGCTGGATCAGGGCAGTGACCCCCAAAGCTACGGCCTTGGCATCAAGGAACTTTGGCAGATTGACCCCGCACGCCATCAGCCTGGCCTGGTGCTGCACACGGCGGGCTGGCCCCTGGACGATGCCACCTATGGCGGATCATTTTTGTACCACGCGGCTGACAACCTTGTCGCCCTGGGGTTTGTGACTGGACTGAACTACCAAAACCCCTACCTTAGCCCGTTTGAAGAATTTCAACGCTGGAAGACCCATCCCCATATTGGCTGGTATTTACAAAACACAAAGTCGCAGGTGACGGCCAAGCGCTTGGCCTATGGTGCCAGGTCGATCACGGCGGGGGGCCTGCTGTCGCTGCCAAAGTTGGTTTTTGCGGGCGGTGCGCTGCTGGGCTGCGATGCCGGGTTTTTGAATATCGCCCGCATCAAGGGCAGTCACACTGCCATGTTGTCGGGCATGATGGCTGCTCAGGCGGCCTTTGATGCCGTGGCACAGGGCCGCAGTCACGACGTGCTTGCCGACTATCCGGCAGCCTTTGAGAGCAGCCCGATGTTTGAAGAGCTTGACCGCGCCCGTAATTTCAAGGCGTGGTTCAAGTACGGCACCGCTGCGGCTAGCCTGATGAATGGCATTGAGCAGTGGGGCCTGCGCGGCCATGTCCCCTGGACAATTCACCGTCATCAGTCTGACCCTGCTTGCCTGTGGCCTGCTGCACAGTGTCAGCCCATTGACTATCCAAAGCCTGATGGCGTTCTGACGTTTGACCGCTCCAGCAGCGTCCATCTCAGCAACACCCACCACGCCGAAGATCAGCCCGTTCACCTGACGCTGAAAGACCCGCAAGTGCCGGTGGCGGTCAATCTGGCGCAGTTTGCAGGCCCCGAGGCCCGGTATTGCCCGGCTGGCGTGTATGAGTTTGTGAGGGACAGCCAAGGCACAGACCGGTTACAAATCAACGCTGCCAACTGTTTGCACTGCAAAACCTGTGACATCAAAGACCCCACCCAAAACATCGTGTGGGTTTCGCCAGAGGGCGGTGGCGGCCCCAATTACACCGATATGTGATGATTGGGAGATGCCTTGATGGTCACTGCTATGGGCAGCACATCCGCCCATCCTTCTGTTCAGCCCATCAGCCACTACGAAAACTTTCCGGTGGCATCGGTGCTGTGCCCGCCTCGGCTGCGGCCTGCTGTTGCCGCAATCTACCACTTTGCCCGCACCGCTGACGACATTGCCGACGAGGGTCAGGTAGGCGCTGCGGCCCGTCTGTCGGCCCTGCGGCGCTACCGATGGGACTTGCGAGCCGTGTACTGTGGTGACCATCACAGTGGCAGGTGGCCGCAGGTGTTTGGGCCGCTAGAGCAGGTTATCCATCGTTTTGAATTGCCGCAGGCCCTGTTGGAGGCCCTGCTGTCGGCCTTTATGCAGGATGTTGGCTACACCCACCGGCACAAACGCTATGCCACGGACGACGCGCTATTGGACTATTGCCGCCGATCGGCCAACCCCATTGGCCGACTGCTCTTACACCTGTACGGCGTGACCGATGCGGTGTCGCAGGCGCAAAGCGACCAGATTTGCACGGCTTTGCAGCTCATTAATTTTTGGCAAGATGTGCAAGGTGACATTGCCCGGGGCCGATGGTATTTGACGCAGCAGGCCACGATGCAGTTTGCTGTGCAAGATGCTGATCTACAGCCTGACAGCCGCAGCCCTCGTGCTGCGGCGATGATCGCCCACCACGTGGCCACAGCACGGGCCATGATGCAAGGCGGTGCGCCACTGGCGCACCGTGTGCCAGGTCGAGCGGGGTATGAACTGCGGCTGGTGGTGCAAGGCGGTCTGCGTATTTTGGACAAAATTGCAGCGCTGCAATACGCCACCTGGCAAACTCGCCCCCGTCTGGCGTGGTGGGACTGGCCGGTGTTGTTGTGGTGTGCTGCAAGGATGTGATGGCTGTTGAGGATGCGCCTTGTAGAAATGACGGGTTCCCAAGGGTTTCGGTAAGGATATTCAAACGCTGACCCTGACACTATTTTTGTATGAGAAGGATCAATCATGACAAGCGCTCCAACTGAACGCTCTACCATTTTGGTGGTGGACGATACACCGGCTAATTTAAGCCTGATTTCCAATCTGCTCAAGGATAAATACCGTGTCAAATTAGCCAACAATGGTTTCAAGGCGCTTGAACTGGCCACCGCTGCGCCACCTAACTTGGTGCTGCTGGACATCATGATGCCTGAGATGGATGGTTATGAAGTCTGTCGCCGCTTGAAAGCCAATGAAGCGACACGGTATGTGCCTGTTATTTTTCTCACTGCAAAAAATGAAACCGAAGACGAGGAATTGGGTTTTCTGGTCGGTGCTGTTGATTTCATTCACAAACCGATCAGTCCACCCATTGTGGCTGCCCGGGTTAAAACGCATCTTGAAATCAAATCCTGGCATGATTTTTTAAAAAATCAGAACGACTGGTTACAACAACAAGTTGAAAAACGTTTGTCCGAAGTCAACCACCTGCAAGATGCCTTGATTTACGTGATGGTTTCTTTGGCTGAGTTTCGGGACGGAACGACTGGCAACCATATTCGCCGTACACAAGAATATGTGCGCCTTTTGGCGCAGAAGCTTGCTGAGTCACCGGGTCACAAAGACCTTTTGACCCCCAGTTATATCGAGCTGATCGGAAAATCAGCGCCGCTGCATGACATTGGCAAAATTGCCATTCCGGATCATATTCTGCTCAAACCCGGTAAACATACGCCCGAAGAATTTGCCATCATGATGACCCATGCGCAACTGGGCCATGACATGCTAGAAAAAGCAAGCCAGCACATGGGCAACCATGGTGAATTCTTGACATTGGCCATGGAGGTCGCCGGCAGCCACCACGAAAGGTGGGATGGTATGGGTTACCCCAAGCGATTGATCGGAAAGAATATTCCCTTGTCGGCAAGGTTGATGGCGGTTGCCGATGTATTCGATGCCTTATTGGCCCGGCGACCCTACAAGGAACCGATGGGTATTGCAGAGACCACTGCGATCATCCTAAAGGGGCGTGGCACACAATTTGACCCTGAGGTGATCGATGCCTTTGTTGCTATCCAAGGCGACTTGCAGAACGTTGCTGCGCAATGGACTGATCACTGATCACTAATCACTAATCACTAATCACTAATCACTAATCACTAATCACTAATCACTAATCACTGATCACTAATCACTGATTTCCAGGTTTTGATTTTCAGGACGGCCCTTCAGATGAGTCACGCAATTCAGCCAACAGCGCTTGCGCGGCATCAAATTCAAAATTTTTCAAAGCGACACCGATACGCTGCACCACTTGCGGTGACAAGACTTGCGTAAAGTCCTTGCGGTATTCGTCCCACAAATCGATGGCTTCAATGTCGCCCTCGCTTAACAATTGCCTAAACTGCTTCAAACAATCTGGTAGCTTGATGGGGCCAGTATTGGATGCTGGCGACTTTTCGGTCGATTCGGTTGAATCGGGTTCTTGGATAAAGTAGTGCTGCAAGGCTGAAATTAACGGTGTGATGGCCGATATTAAAGCTGGCAAGGCATCAAGGGCCGCCTGGGTCTGCTGTTCACGGCAAGCCGATTCAAGTAATCCGGCAGGTGGATGCACGTTATGGGCTCCCAGGGTAGCGGCCAGTCCTTTTAGAGAATGTGCCAGTCGTTCGGCCTCCTCCCATTTGCTCTCCGAAAAATACTGCGTAAAAGTAGGGCCGCACGCTGCATAATCCTTTGAAAACATGGTCAGCATCTGCAAATACAGTTTGTGTTTGTTGCCGGCCCTTCGCAGTCCCACGGCAGTATCCAGCCCTGCAATGGTCGGTAACTGAAGGGCGCTAGGGTCAGCAGCGGCTGCAAAGCTGGTCACAGGGGTCACAGGGGTAACAGGGGTAACAGGGGTAACAGGGGTAATGGGGGTAACAGGAACAACGGGAATATCAGGAGCCTCTGCGGACACATCTGATGCCGTGAAATAGCCTGCCAGAGTGGCATACAGATCATCGGGTTCTATCGGCTTGCTGAGGTGACCGTTCATGCCCAGTGCCTGACAGCGTTCCCGTTCCTCGACCATCGCATGAGCCGTCATGGCGACCAGCGGCAATGCGTAGTAGCGCGGGTCTGAGCGCAACCTGCGGGTGGCTTCGTAGCCATCCATCACGGGCATTTGCAAATCCATCAAAACCAGGTGGTAATGATCTGGTTGCACCTTGGCCAATTCAGCAAGTGCCTCTTGACCGTGGTTGGCAAGCTTGACCTTGATGCCACGACTTTCCATTAACTCGACCGCCAGTTGCTGGTTGATCAGGTTGTCTTCAACCAACAAAACACGCATACCGTTCAAATTAGCGTCAGCCTTACTTTCATGGCGAGCGTTGCTTTCTTCACTGGTATTTCCAGTCAGAGTATTCAGTAAGCTGCGCAGCGTTTCAGGTAATACGGGCTTGGGCAAAAAATGCTGGGCACCCAGTTGGTGCGCTAAATCGTGCATCTCTTCTGAATCGTAAGCGGACACGACCACCGATAACAAAGATTGCGCCATACCGCTATCTTGCAGTGCTCTCAGCACGGCACCGCCGTCCATCTCGGGCATCACCCAGTCGATCAACAACAAGTCGTAGGGCTGACCCAGGTCGCAGGCTTGTTTGACCATGGCCATGGCATCTTTGCCACTGGCAGCACAATCGATCCCCTGTGCGTGCGCCACGCCAACCCCCATCACATGGAGCAAATCGCAAAGCACCAGAAGAGCCTCGGGTTGGTCATCGACCGCCAGCACACGAAGGACATCCACCCCTGGCAGCACAGCCACTGCAAGTGGCATCGGCTTGGCGATTGGAAAATGTGCAGTAAAGATAAAACTTGACCCTGCGCCTGGTGAGCTTTCAACCCAAATGCGGCCACCCATCATTTCGACCAGTCTTTTTGAAATGGTCAGTCCCAGCCCTGTGCCGCCATATTTACGGGTGGTTGATCCATCTGCTTGGGTAAATTCCTGAAACAATTTACCGACTTGCTCATCCGACATACCGATCCCGGTATCACGCAATGTAAATCTCAGATTCACATCATCATCGCTGCGGGCATCAACGCTAACGGTCAGCTTGACATAACCTTGATGCGTAAATTTGACCGAATTGGACAGCAAGTTAATAAGAATCTGACCCAAACGAATCGGATCTCCGATCAATGCACCGTTCTCGCCCAGCAGCAGAGAATCCGTCACACTGAACAACAATTCAATTTCATTTTCATGCGCTCTCTGGCGCAACAGCGACAGTGCATGGCTGGTCACATCTTCGAGAATAAAACGGGTTTGTTCCAGCTCCAGTTTGCCTGCTTCCACTTTAGAAAAGTCCAGAATGTCGTTGATGATGGCAAGAAGAGACTTGGCAGCATCGTGTACTTTGTCGATGTAGTCTCTTTGACGTGGAGTCAGATCAGTTTTTAAAGCCAAATAGGCCATGCCTATCACGGCATTCATCGGCGTGCGAATTTCGTGGCTCATGTTGGCAAGAAACATGGACTTTGCACGGGTGGCATCCTCTGCCTTTCGGTTGGCAGCTTCCAAATCAGCTTGGGTTTGTTGCTTGATTCTGATGTCTTGTTCTATGGACTGGGCCATGCTGTCAAAGGTTACCCCGAGTGCTATCAATTCATCGACACAACAAGGGTTAACACCGGTACGGGTTGAATAATCTCCAAAAGCCAGGCGTTCCGCAGCTTTGGATAGAACATCGATCGGTTGTAAAACCCGGCGACGTATTCCCAGCAACGCAGCCATCACCATCACGATGGTCCAGATCACACTGGCCAGTGTCAACAATATCCATCTTTGCAATTCGTTGGCCGCCACCGTCACGGATGCGTTGGTACGTTCATCCACCAGGGTGGTCAGCGCTGCCACAGACCTGGCAAGATTAGATTTAAGCTGGTTGTATTCCTGGCTGTTGACCAACTTGCCTGCAAAATCAAGCTGGGGTTTGCCATCCGAGACAAAATCCCGGGTTTGTGGATCGTAAAGCCCCTGGGTGGCCGCAAAAGCAATCTGCTCAATTTGTTTCATGGCCTCGGTTGTGGCATAGACCCTGTCCAGGGCATCAAATTCACTCTTGCTAAATTTAAGCGACTTCATGCGATCTGCAAAGGAACGTTTTTCGCCATTCGCCGGATACTTGGGTTGAATCTCGCCTGCGATCACCATGTCCCAAAAAGTATCTGGAACAAAATTTTCGGGTTGGCATTTTTCACCTTGACGGATGGCCAAAATATCATAGTAAATCATCAGATAACGCGTTTGACCTGTACTGGTAAACGCTCTGACAAGACTGGTTAATAACTCAATCTCTTCTCGCAACTCATTGGATAATTCCATCGCACGTTGACGGTGTTTTTGCATCAAAAAAACACCATCGTAACTGCGCTCTATCATCAGCAAAAACAGGGCGTTGGCACTCAATGCAACAACAACAATCACAGAGAACCACAATGACAATTTTTTGAGTTTCATGGCGAGTGGTTGTTGGTGATGGAATAATTAAATAATTAAATCATTGAAAGGCGAGCAAGGCAAAATTGTCGTAGCCAATGATGCGGGCTTCGACTGCATCCTCACGGTTATACAGCCAATCCAGCCAGGACTGTGGCACGCCCTTGTTGATGCTGCTCTTGCGTCCCACCGTGTTGATTCCGGGTTTCAAATTGGCCTCGCTGATGTAACCGACGGCACCTGGCGTTGATTGGACATACTGGATGACATCGGCATCATTCGCCAGCTCGGGTGGGGGTGCGCCCTTGCCAACATAACGGCGCACCGTCCAGTAGGCTGTATATTTGTCTTCATCAAGATTTAAAAACTCCTGTAAAAAAGTATTGCGCTCCGATGTACCAGGTTTTGCTGAAATCGGCAGAACACTGATGCCTGCGACGGTCACAATTTTGCCGGTATAAACTTTTTGAATCGTCACGGCATCCATTTTTGGCACATTGTTATTTCCGATCAAAACAACTTCAGCCGCATAGGCCTGGACCAATACCAGAGGAAGGGCCAAAAACATAACCTTGAATAGGGTTTTCATCATCGTCCTCCTTAAAAGGCAAAACTAAAAGACAAAGACAGCACATCGATGCTTTTACCGCTGACATCCGCCCCTGAGGGGACATCGACAAACGCACCAGGCGATGACCCCACAAACGTTCTGGCCCATTCAAACTTTATTTTTTGATTGGGCCAGAGCCTGTAGGACGACCCCAAGGCAATCGTATGCTGGTCGTGAGCCATCAGGATGTCAGCCAAAGCTCGCTGGTACGCACTGGTGACCATTCCTTTTTGCAGTGTTTCCGTTGCCAATGCCGCTGCAGGGCCTGTGACTGTGATGCCATTGTTCAGCAAGGTTTGATGGAGGTCCAGAATACTTGAACCCGATTGAATCCCCGAATAAGAGACGTAGGGTGTCCATTTGCCCATGTCTCTTAGCAGGGCCAAGTAACCTGAGTTGGTTGTATATCCCGTTTGCATATTCTGAAACTCCCTGCGACCGATTTCACCCACGAGTTTAAATGCTTGAGGAAGATGAATTTCGGCACCCAAGGCATATCCCATCACATCTCTTTCGCTCACACGGTTTTCTGGATAATAGGCCGATCCGCCAAATACAACATAAGGAAATGGAAGCCCTTGTTGTTGGGCTATTTGTTGGGCTTGCTGCGCCGTCAACAGAGCATAAGAGGTTGGCAGCGGTGGGCCGGTGAACGTGGCAGTTGATGAGATCACGGTAGCCCGGTAAATATCATTGTCGCGCTGCAATTTCAATGTGATCCCTTTGGTCGTCAAATTAGAATGCATGAAGTTGGGGCCAATCGGGGGTATTTCAGAGTCAGGGACAGTGTTACTCATGTAGGTACGCACATAATGCTCAGACGATCCCCCAAAGACATCCAGTGAAACTTCACCTACTTCAGGGTTCCATGTTTTTGAGACAGACACACCGTTGTAATCTTGCATGGGAACCAGCACGTATATTTCTTGTGGCAAGTTGGCAAAATCGTAAGCTGCCTGCACATCCACAATCTCGCTGTAGAGGAAAAGCGGCAAGCGATGCTTGCCCAGACGAATAAGCCAATCATTTGACGGGCGAACAGACAGAAATGCCCAACTGATGGAGGAGTCCCAAGCTGAATCACTGTTCAGGGACGGGGCTACTTTGGCTTGAAAGGTTGCACCGAACCAGTTGGTGAACTTTAAATCGGCCTGTATGCCAAAAACGGTGTCTCTCTTGAGTGTTCCAGTGTCATTGATGAATCGTTCGTAATTAAAAACCTGGTCAGATTGCGCATATCCCACAGTCCCAAAACTGGAAAGCGAAAGATCGGTAGCCATGGCCACCAGGCTAAAAAACATTGAAAACAAACACGCTATAGAATATTTCACCATGTTTCCTTCTCAGAATTGAATGGTCACTCGATCATCACCAAGGGTTGTGTTCAGACCCCATCGGGTTTGAGGCGTTGACAGCCAGACGCTCACGCGCTGCCTTCAAATCGTCCAGCAACGATACCAGCCATTTGTCCTTTGGCACAGACAGCAAGCCCAGTACCTTTTATGCATTAAGTTGTCGTAGGTTGGAATCGCTGAGTTGCATGGGTATCGTTGCGGCACATTCGTAAGGGCTGGAACGCTCGGGTTCTTTAGTTTAGGACACTTTTTGAGGGGGGTCTCAACGGTCACGATTTGACTCAAGTGATTCATTGTAAATAAATAATCTACTATTTAATTTAATATAATTTTAACCACATGCCCATGAACACTGCATAAATGGCAAGCATCCATCACATGATCTGATACAAAACTTATTTTTAAGTGTTGACTGCGCCCTGCCACGATTTAAGAGACTTGATCGCCCAACTACAGGCCGCTGGTGAGCTAAAACGTGTCAGTGCCGCTGTGTCGCCCTACCTTGAGATGGCGGCCCTGAAAGAAACCGAGGCCGCAAGGGGGTTCAAAGACTTGGTGAATCTAGGCAGTCTGGTCAAAACCCTGTGGGCCATGGCCCCTCAAGATGTCAGCAGCGCGGGTTGAATCATCTGGCAGACCCTGGGGTGATCCGATTCATCGGTTCGGACTATAGGCCACCCAAGGCCTGTTGCACATCACGGACGGTCAATATTTCTGACAGCACCACGGGCGCATGGCCAGCCCTGTACAGCACATAAACCGGCACACCGCTGCGCCCCAACGCGTTGATGGCTACCGTGATGGCCGGATTGTGGCGGGTCCAGTCGGCACGCAAGAGGGTCACGTGTTTGGCCTCAAAATCTGCCAGCAGTGCAGGGTCTGACAAGGTCGTTTTTTTGTTGAACTGGCAGGTGATACACCAGGCAGCCGTGAAATCAACAAACACCGGTGTGCCAGTTGATAACAACTGCTCAACTGTGGCCGCCGACCAAGGTTGCCAGCGGTCATGGGTTAGCTTTGGGGTCACCTCTGCGGTTGGACCGTTGGTGTCATTCACCACATATTGCCCCAGAGTACCCGTCAATAGGGCAAAAATTGCAATGGCAATGAAAGTGATCACACGACCACTGCGCCCTTGCAAACTTATCGCCCAGACCACCCAAGCCAAGGTCAGCAACAACAACAACAGGGCTGCGGCAGCATCAACGCCACTTTGCTGGCCCAATATCCACACCAGCCAGACCACGGTCGCAAACATCAAAAAAGACAGCAGTTGGCGAAAAGTCACCATCCACGCCCCCGGACGTGGCAGACATCTTGCCAGGACGGGCAAACTGGCAACTGCAAAATAGGGCGTAGCCATACCGAGTCCGAGGCTGGTAAAAATAAGCAGGGCATCGATGGCTGGCAGGCTTAGCGTCAGCCCCAGCGAGGCCCCCATGAAGGGTGCCGTGCAGGGTGAAGCGATCAGCACCGCCAGCAGTCCCGACAAAAAGTCATTGAGCACGGGGTGTGGGGCTTGCAAACTGGCCAGACGTGCAGGCACAAAGTGGCCCAGTTCAAATAGACCGGCCAGATTAAGCCCCATCAACGAAAACCATGCAGCCAAGGCAGCCACCACAGCGGGTGACTGCAACTGAAAGCCCCAGCCAAGCTGCGTCCCTGCGCTGCGCAGCACCAGCATCAGGCCCCCCAGCGCGATGAATGACAGCACCACACCAGCGGCGTAGGCTAAGCCGCCCATACGCCTGGTGCGCAAGGTGTTCAGGGCACTTTCATGGGCGGCGTGTTGGGTCAATCCCAGCACCTTGATGGCCAGGATCGGAAACACACAAGGCATCAGGTTAAGCACCAGTCCACCCACAAATGCCGCTGCCAGGGCCAGCCAAAAACTGAAAGAGCCAGGCGGCAAAACCGGTGGTGCGTCGGCAGGGGGTGTGGCAGCATCAGCCATGGCCTCGTGCGGATTGGATGTCTGCACCGCAGGCCAAGTGCCGGTAATGCCTGCCGTCGTCACCCATCCTGTTCGCAGTCCTTTCACCGTGCCCGCAACAACCATCGTCAGGTTACTGGGGCTGGCCTGTCTTTGTGCCGATAGCGGGATGCTGGCTGTCCAGGTGCTGCCCTGCCAGGCCTGTGCCGGGCTGGCGGCGGTCTCAATCACATCCTGGGTTTCGGCCAAAAGCTCAAGGGTTTGCCCACGCAGGGCAGGGGGCAAGCCTGTGAGGGTGAGTTGCAGTGTGTGGTCTTGCACGGTGATGCTGCCATGACCGTCCATGGGGCGGGGGGCGGCGGCAAAAGCGGCCTCAAACTCAACGGCATTCATGGCGGTCGATCCATGCAGCGGCACCTGCAAAGCAAAGTCACCGCTTTCAGGGACGCATTCCTGACGGCAGGCCAGCCAGGTGGCATGCAGTTTGACACTCAGCGACAGGCCCGGCGCAGGGGGGGTGAAATTTGTGGCGATGGTGACCGGTACAGGCAACAGTACCGTGCCGTCATAGCCGTAGTTGGCCAGAGGGCCGACCCTAATCTTACGGGGCAAGGGCCAGGCGATGTCGCCGGCACTCACGCCTGCGGGCAGTGTCCACGACAGCGTGGTGGGCAGACCAGAGTCGCCGGGGTTCTTCCAATAAGTGTGCCAGTTGGGCTGGTGTTTGATCTGTAGCCCCAGCCAAACTGTCTGGCCCGGGGCAACCCCCTGCGGCGCGTAGGCCAAAAGCTCGGCGCGAACCAAGTCGGTGGTCACCACAGCCTGCGTGGCACTGGAGAAATTGGAGGCATTTTGCGCACTTTGGGCATTTGTGGCACTTGTGGCACTTGTGGCACTATGGCCCATCATGGCTGCACCGGGTGCTATAAATAATATAGCAATCAAGCGATGGCAATAGGTGTGCAAACAGCTTATCAAAACAATTCTCATCAAAGGTCCAGGTCAGACTGAACGGGTTGAACGTGTTCTTGGGTAAACACCGAAGGTAAGCGGGTGGGTGCTTTGATGCGCAGTTGTTTGTTCACATTTTCTTGCCCATAGACCACCTCAATGGCCGAGACGGAGACACCAAACAGGGGGGCCAAAAAGCGCAGCATGTGGTCGGTGGCCTTGCCGTGAACGGGCTTGGCGGTAACGCTGACTTTAAGCTGTGCGCCGTAGGGTTTGCCGATGGCATCACGGGGGGCACTGGGCTTGCCCAAGATGTTGACCACCAGCACATCGCCGTCCCAGCCAAAGAAGGTATCGCCGGTGATGGGGTTGCTGCGCCGGTGCGTCATCACCGCAAATGGCAAAAGGGTCTGTCGCCCAGTGCCTGCCGACCCAAAACAGCTTGTCGGCAGGGGGGTGAATCAGACGAATTGACGAATGAACGCGTTGATTAATGAACCAATTGCGCCAGTTTGCCGCTGGCATACTGACCGGCAACCACTTGCAGGCTGTGTCCTTTGATTTTGGCGGCCTGACCTTCGCAGCCAAACTCAAGGTAGCGCTGTTTGCACAGGGCACGGGCGGCTTCGCGGGCGGGTTTCAGCCAGTCACGGGCATCAAATTTATCGGGGTTTTCAGCCATGTACTTGCGAACTGCTGCTGTCATGGCCAGACGAATGTCGGTGTCAATATTGACTTTGCGTACACCCAGTTGGATAGCCTTTTGAATTTCTTCAACCGGCACACCATAAGTTTCTTTCATCTTGCCGCCAAACTGGTTGATGATGGCCAGTGAATCTTGCGGCACGCTGCTTGAACCGTGCATCACCAGATGCGTATTGGGCAGACGACGGTTGATCTCGCGCACACGGTCGATGGCCAGAATGTCGCCTGTAGGCTTGCGGGTAAATTTGTAAGCTCCGTGGCTGGTGCCAATCGCGATGGCCAAAGCGTCAAGCTGGGTGCGTTTGACAAACTCTGCGGCTTGCTCAGGGTCGGTCAGCATTTGTTCGCGCGTCATGGTGGCATCGGTGCCGTGGCCATCTTCTTTGTCGCCTTTCATGGTTTCCAACGAACCCAGACAGCCCAATTCGCCCTCAACGGTCACACCCACAGCGTGGGCCAAGTCCACCACTTTGCGGGTGACCTCAACGTTGTAGTCAAAACTGGCGATGGTCTTGCCGTCACCCATCAAAGAGCCGTCCATCATCACCGAGCTAAAACCTAGGTTGATGGCCCCTTGGCAGATGTCGGGGCTTTGGCCGTGGTCTTGGTGCATCACCAGCGGGATGTGGGGATAGGCCTCAATGGCGGCCAAAATCAAGTGTTTGATGAAAGATTCGCCGGCGTATTTGCGGGCACCGGCGCTGGCTTGCAAGATCACAGGTGAGCCAACTTCGTCGGCTGCGGCCATCACAGCCTGAACTTGTTCGAGGTTATTGACATTGAAGGCCGGAATGCCGTAGCTGTTTTCGGCGGCGTGGTCCAGAAGTTCGCGCATTGAGACGAGAGCCATGAAGGAGTCCTTTTGTGTGTGTGAAGGGTTGAAATATGAGGATAACTGGGGCAAATTTTAGCGGATGAGCGGTCTTTGGCCTTCTTGAGGCCCGTTGCGGTCACCGTCGTGTTCGACCGATGCGGGTGAACAGTGTTTCAGGTCGATCCTGAATTTATAGCGGCAGTGTCAAATTCCATCAAGAGCTTGCGATGGTTAAAATAAACGTGTCTGCTCACGGTTTAATTCTTTGCATTATTTACACTATAATATTTGGTGTTTTTTATTATATATCATGAAACTTTCATCCGATGAATGTCAACGGTTCTATCAAATATGGTGGTCGTTACTGGGTTATGTCAATCGTCAGAAAAACCTGGTTCCTAATTTTTCAATCACACATCAGGATGGCGAAGTCGATCCCCGTGATGCCTGGAAAATAAGAAATGTTTTGTGGGAATCACCTGATGACTTGCTGGGTTATATTGCGAACAACCCGGACGGGCTTTCTGATCGTGATCTGGCCTTGGTTGCGAGTTGGCGCAAGCGCGTATCGGGTGATTTTTATGTCATGCGCCACCTTAAGAAACACACCATTTTTTTGTTAACATCAAAAAAGCCGGTCGCTTATGGGGTACTGGGTCTGGCGAGTACCCTCGATGAGGCTGTCCAAGCTCCTCTACCGGTTCTGATCAAGGCCGTCTTATTGCCGTATGAGGGTCAAATCATTTACGATGGATTGTTTATGTCTTATCCGGTCACGTTTGGTCGTGGCATTCGCAATAGTTTGACGCAAAGCCTGAAACAAGCCACAGAGGTCAGTGGGATTATCACATCCCTAAATCGTGATGACAATAGTGGTGCATCCGAGGCTATCGTGGAGGGTAACAAAAAAATAATGGTCGAATTTAGCAAGAGTTTGACCAAGGCTGGATTAAGTACACCGTTGGTTTTGCGACATGTGTCCATCGCAGAAGACTTTGTCACAAACCATTTGCAGACAGCCTCTCCTCCGCGTTCATTACGACAGTTGGACGAAGAAGACCTTCATCGGTATTTTGCACAGCCAGGCAGCAGTTCGCATCGGGTCAGTATCAAACGCTTGGTTAAATTTTTGCTTGATTCCGAAAGAATTGACTGGGATACTGCGCAGTCCATGGCGGGTTGGCTAATAAAATAGGCTTCCCACTTAAAGCGGGACACCTTGCAATATCAATGGGTTACGTTTTATTCGCTCACGTGGTTTTCTTGGCCGTGGAAGCTCACCCATTTGGCCGATTAGCCATTCAAAGACATCAGGAAACGAAGAACCAAACAGACGTTCTGCTGCGG
>CAIJOK010000040.1 GCA_903822205.1 uncultured beta proteobacterium
ATCGTAGATGTTCAGGAGTCAGAGCATCGAAGGGCCAAACAACGAGACACAAGGAGCAGACGTGAAGACCTCGACCCCATCCATCAAGCCCGACCGGGCCAGATGCGGGCGGCGGCCAACACGCACCGAGCCTTGAAACATAGGAAAGCAGGAAGGTAAAACTTCGTGCGAGCCAATTCGTTGAACCGCCCACTGCGGACCCGCACGGTGGGTGGTGTGGGGGCGACGGTTAGAAACCGTTGCCTACCCGATTAGAAAGTCACTTCATGTCAATGATATTTTTGGCCTTTTCCAAAGCTTCGATGGGATTCCCTTGAGCCATATCCTTGATGATTGCGCCAGTACCCAACAAGATCAGCCCAACCGCTGCAACCTTCTCTGTTGGAAGATCTTTGGCAGCTTCTAATAGAGCCTTCAGGCCCGCAGTAATCGAATCGAGTGTTGCCATTGCTTTTCTCCTTGAAGGTAACCGTTTAGACCCCCCATGCCAAATGCAGTCACTCCAGTGGAGGCAAACAACATTTGTCATTCCAGCGAAGGCGGGAATCCAGTGTTTTTGGATGTTAAAGGATGCACATGAAGTCTGGATTCCCGCCTTCGCGGGAATGACGGTGAGGGGGGTCTAAACGGTTACCCTTGAAGTGGTGGGAAACTATTTCTAACTTAATATAGGGAGACACGTCCGTGTCGCCCTAACATGGCGGTTGTCGCCTTAACATGGTCCAGGGACACCCCTGCAAACCCGCTTGCAATCAGGCTTACAGCCGATAGACTGTGTGCATGAACAGTCATAACATCCCCAGAAAAACCAGCATCCCTGTTTTCAAGTCAATCCGGCTGCCGCGTCAGTGACGTGAGCAAATCCGCTAGCGGCACTATAGCCTAAGAACCGAAAAGGCTTACTCTATTGGGTCAGCAACTTGGATGCCAAATACCCCATGGCGGGTCAAATCTGGCGTTGGTGACACTGTACCGGCGATTGGTGATGCCGAATGACCCTGCCCTGTAGCCATTGCCGCACGACTGCAAGCCTGGGGTGAATCTGAAGTGGGCGAGGATGAATGAAGCGACAGCGTGGCTGACACCAAGACATCGCACAGATGACGGTTATGCTTACGGTGACCGATGCCGCCCAACTGTGCCAGGTGCTAAGCAGCATGGATGGCATCCATTTTGCAAAACGCAAATAAATTATTTACGCAAAAAGTCATAAATTGATAGCTATTGACGCACGTATGATAAGCGTATCATCATAATATTGACAATGGATGATGTATGTTATTTATTGAAACAATCCGATTGGAAGGCACATGAATACCAAAACCTTTCTCTGGCACGACTACGAAACCTTTGGCATTCACGCCAGACGGGCCAGGCCGGCGCAGTTTGCCGCCCTTCGCACTGATGCCGATCTCAACCCCATCGGCAGCCCCCTCACGCTGTACTGCCGGCCTGCCAATGACTTTTTGCCAGAGCCGCAGGCCTGCTTGATCACCGGCATCACCCCGCAGATTTGTTTGGACAGGGGCATCCCCGAGTTTCAGTTTGCCGATGGCATCAACCAGGAGCTGGCACGGCCAGACACCATCGGCGTGGGCTACAACTCGATTCGCTACGATGACGAGGTCACACGGTTCATGCTGTGGCGTAACCTGAAAGACCCCTATGCCCGTGAATGGCAAAACGGCTGTGGACGGTGGGACTTGCTGGACGTGGCGCGTGCGGCCTACGCCCTGCGGCCCGATGGCATTCAATGGCCCGTGGGTGCGGACGGTAAGGTCAGCTTGAAGCTTTCGGACCTGACCGCCGCCAACGGCCTGCTGCACCAGTCCGCCCACGATGCCTTGAGCGACGTTCAGGCCACCATCGCCCTGGCCCGATTGATCAAAACCGCCCAGCCCAAATTGTTTGATTTTTGTTTGGGGCTGCACCAAAAAAACCGCGTCATGGCCGAGCTGGGTCTGCCAGCCCATCCCGCACAGGCACAGCCTTTTTGGCACGTCTCTGGCATGTTTGCGTCAGAGCGCGGCTGTCTGGCCCTGATGTGGCCGCTGGCCATGCACCCTAGCAATAAAAACGAGCTGCTGGCGTGGGACCTGGCCAGTGACCCCGCCGAACTGGCCGACTTGAACGCCGAACAGATACGCCTGCGTCTGTTTACCAAAACCGCTGACCTGCCAGCGGGTACCAGCCGTTTGCCGATCAAGTCTGTCCACATCAACAAGTCTCCGGTGGTGACACGCCAGCTCAAGGTTTTGAGCGCAGAGATGGCGCAGCGCTGGGGTATCGACCTGGCGGTGCAACTGCAAAGGGCAGCGATTGCGCGTGATCTGCCCGATATGAGCGCCATCTGGGCGCAGGTCTATGCCAAAACCGACGGCATACCGGTGGATGTGGATGAAGACCTGTACAGCGGATTTGTCAGCAATGCCGACCGCAAGCGGCTGGACGACCTGCTGCGGCGCAGCCCCGCAGATCTGGCCCGGGTGCATCCCACGTTTGACGATGCTCGCCTGCATGAGCTGCTGTGGCGCTACCGTGCCCGCAATTTTGCAGACAGTTTGAGTGCCGATGAACGGCTGCGCTGGGATGCCCATCGCGCTGCACGGCTGTTTGACGGAGCGGGCGGTGCCGTGACACTGGCGGCATGGACGGAACAGTTGGACCAAATGGCGGTTCAATTGACAGATCAGCAGGCCGAGGGTGACGCACAGGGTGATCGCAATATGGCCATTCTGGAGGCCCTGTATGACTATGCCGAGATGATCGTCCCCGCGCGGGAATAATATTTCAAATAAATTATCTACATTATTTTGAAACGATATTTATCAATTTCGCTTATTCATCGAGCGTAAAGTGCTATGTTTATTGAACTTTTCAGGTAAGTAATCTTTTGTAAATCATGACGACCTTTGCCACCGAACTCCCCCACACCCACGGCAAGGCCGAACGTACCGCCATCCTTTATGGCAATCTGGGCACGCCAGACTCACCGTCTGTGCCCGATGTACGTCGATTTTTGGCTGAGTTTTTAAGCGACCCCCGTGTGGTTGAAATACCCCGCTGGCTGTGGTGGCCCATCCTGTATGGCCTGATTTTGCCGTTCAGGCCCGCAAAATCTGCGGCCAAATACGCCAGCATTTGGACACCCCAGGGGTCACCGCTACAGGTCTGGACCCAACGCCAGGCCCAACTGCTTGAGGAATGTCTGAACCGGCGCGGTCACGACGTGATGGTCTGTCACGCCATGCGCTATGGGTCAAATTCTGTGGCCGCACGGCTGGATCACCTCAAAGCGGCAGGTGTTAGTCGCGTGTTGGTCTTTCCTGCTTACCCTCAGTATTCGTCCACCACCACGGCCAGTTTGTTCGATGCTGTTTTTGAGTGGGCCGGACGAACGCGCAATATGCCCGAGCTGCGCTTTGTCAAGCATTACCACGACGATCCTGGCTACATCAGCGCATTGGCCCGCCATGCGGTGCAGTACTGGCAAGTTCACGGCAGACCCGATGTGCTGGTGGTGAGCTTTCATGGTGTGCCCCTGAGCACCTTGCAGGCTGGAGACCCCTATTACTGCGAGTGCCTTAAAACCGCCCGTCTGTTGGCCAAAGACCTGGGCCTGTCCGATGACCAAGTCAAGGTGACTTTTCAGTCGCGTTTGGGACGTGCCCAGTGGCTACAGCCCTATACCCTGCCCACGATCATCGGCCTGGCCCAAGCGGGTATCCAACGCGTGGACGTGGTCTGTCCGGCGTTTGTCTGCGATTGCCTGGAGACGCTGGAAGAGATCAACATCGAGGCCCGTGCGGCCTTTTTGCAAGCGGGTGGCCGTGCGTTTCATTACATCGGGTGCCTGAATGACAGCGTTGCATGGAGCGGCGGGGCGATGGCGGACATTGCGCTGGCGAGCATGCAGGGCTGGCCCACCCGTGCCAAGGCTTGCGATGACGACGGCCCCCTTGCGGCATCGCGGTGTGCGGCGCTGGCCATGGGCGCAAAGCAGTGAGGATGCCCCTCAAAACCACCCGCCAATGCAAGGCTTTTTGGCGCAGCGCTCCCATTTTTGCCAGTCAGCCACTTCTACAATGCGGTTTTGACCAGCGCGTATGACCAAATTTGTCTTTGTTACCGGCGGTGTTGTGTCCTCTCTGGGCAAGGGCATTGCGTCAGCCTCGCTGGCCGCCATTTTGGAGTCTCGTGGCCTGAAGGTCACTTTGATTAAGCTTGACCCCTATCTGAATGTGGACCCTGGAACGATGTCGCCCTTTCAGCATGGCGAGGTTTTTGTGACCGACGATGGCGCAGAGACCGACCTTGATCTGGGGCATTACGAGCGCTTTATCGAAACCCGAATGCGCCGTGTCAACAACTTTACCGCCGGTCAAATCTACCAAAGCGTTCTGGAGCGCGAGCGGCGCGGTGATTATTTGGGCAAGACTGTGCAGGTCATTCCCCACGTGACCAATGAGATTCAAGACTTTGTCAGGCGTGGCGCAGGCTGCGGTACGTCTGAGGCCGTCGATGTGGCGATCGTCGAGATCGGCGGCACGGTGGGCGACATTGAGTCCTTGCCTTTTTTGGAGGCCGTTCGCCAGTTAAGCTTACAGCTTGGAGCCAACAACAGCGCCTTTGTCCACTTGAGCTTTGTCCCGTGGATAGCTGCAGCCGGCGAACTCAAAACCAAGCCCACCCAACACACCGCCAAGCAGTTGCGAGAGATCGGCATTCAGGCCGATGCGCTGGTGTGCAGGGCCGACCGGCCTGTGCCTGACGAAGACCGCCAAAAAATCTCGCTGTTTTCCAACGTTCCAATTTGGGGCGTGATCTCCATGTGGGACGTTCCCACCATTTATGAAGTTCCCCGGATGCTGCACCAGCAGGGGCTGGATGGCTTGATCTGCGACAAACTGCGGCTGAACACGCAACCCGCCAACCTGAAACGCTGGGATGATTTGGTCTTTGAAACCGCCCATCCATCGGGCGATGTCCGTATCGTCATGGTGGGCAAATACGTTGATCTGAGCGACAGCTACAAGTCCCTGAACGAAGCTCTGCGCCATGCTGGCATGAAAAACCATGTGCGTGTCCAGATCGATTACGTGGATTCTGAAACCATCACACCGGACAACGTGGATCAGTTGGCACAGTTTGATGCCGTGCTGGTGCCAGGTGGCTTTGGGGTGCGGGGTGTGGAGGGCAAAATTTGTGCGGCGCGGTTTGCGCGCGAACACAAGGTTCCGTACCTGGGGATTTGCCTGGGCATGCAGGTGGCCACCATTGAGTTTGCCCGTCACGTGGCGGGTCTGACGGGGGCCAACAGTACCGAATTTGACCCGCACTGTACGCACCCCGTGATCGCGCTGATCACCGAATGGCAAGGCGCAGACGGCAGCATCAACACCCGTGACGCGGCCTCAGATATGGGGGGCACCATGCGCTTGGGTGCCCAAAGCTCCGATGTGATGCCGGGCACTTTGGCGCACCAGATTTATGGCAAGGTCGTGACCGAGCGCCATCGGCATCGCTACGAGGCCAACAGCCGTTTTTTGGACACCTTGCGCCAAGCCGGTTTGGTCGTTTCAGCCTGCACCCAGCACGAGCATCTGACCGAGATCATCGAGCTGCCTGCGTCGGTTCATCCGTGGTTTATGGGGGTGCAGTTTCACCCAGAGTTCAAATCCACCCCCTGGAACGGTCACCCTTTGTTCAATGCCTTTGTGCGGGCCGCATTGGATCGCCGCAGCATCACCGCAGCACCACACACACCATGAAAGCGAGTGCCCCATGAACTTGTGCGGTTTTGAGATCGGCCTGGGTAAGCCTTTGTTTGTGATCGCCGGCCCCTGCGTGGTCGAATCTTTGCAGTTGCAGATGGACACGGCCGGTGTGCTGCAAGAGATCACCACCAGCCTGGGCATTCCGTTGATCTTTAAGAGCAGTTTTGACAAGGCCAATCGTTCAAGCGGCCAGTCGTTTCGCGGCCCGGGCATGGTGCAAGGACTGGAGATTTTGGCCAAGGTTAAACAAGCGCTGGGCCTGCCGGTGCTGACCGATATTCACAGCACGGACCAAATTGCGCAGGTGGCCCAGGTGGCTGACGTGTTGCAAACGCCTGCTTTTTTGTGCCGTCAAACTGACTTTATCCGCGCAGTGGCCCAGTCTGGCCGGCCCGTGAACATCAAAAAAGGCCAGTTTTTGGCACCTGGCGACATGCAAAACGTCATCGACAAAGCCAAGCAGGCTGCGCGTGAGGCTGGTCTGTCCGAGGACCGCTTTTTGGCCTGCGAGCGAGGGGTCAGCTTTGGCTACAACAATCTGGTCAGCGACATGCGGTCTTTGGCCATCATGCGTGCCACAGGTGCGCCGGTGGTGTTTGATGCCACGCATTCGGTGCAATTGCCAGGTGCGCAGGGCAGTTGCAGTGGCGGACAGCGCAACATGGTGCCGGTGCTGGCACGCGCTGCGGTGGCCGTGGGCATTGCCGGTGTGTTTCTGGAAACCCACCCTGATCCCGACCGTGCTTTGAGCGACGGCCCCAATGCCGTGCCGCTCAAACACATGCGGGCCTTGCTGGAGACTTTGCTTGAAATCGATCGGGTCGCCAAAAAAAGGCCTCTGCTTGAGGAAAATTTTGGATAATTTTGGATAATTTTGGATAATGAAGGGCATTGTCAGGATGCGTTTTTGCAGATTGGCGAACATTGACGCGTTTGTTAGGGCAGCGTTCCACCCGTCACCTGTCCGTGGTTTTGTAAGTTGTTGAGTTGTTAAGTTGTTGGTTTTATTTTTATTTTTGAAAGAAGCATATGAGTGCAATCGTAGATATCGTAGGTCGTGAAATACTGGACTCTCGTGGCAACCCCACGGTAGAGTGTGATGTTCTTCTGGAGTCCGGCATCATGGGCCGTGCCGCTGTGCCGTCAGGCGCATCCACCGGCAGCCGTGAGGCCATTGAACTGCGCGACGGTGACAAATCCCGTTACCTTGGCAAGGGCGTTTTGAAGGCTGTGGAGCACATCAACACCGAAATCTCTGAGGCGGTATTGGGACTGGATGCGTCCGAACAGGCCTTTTTGGACAAGACCCTGATCGATCTGGATGGCACCGACAACAAGTCACGCCTGGGTGCCAACGCTACCCTGGCCGTCTCAATGGCAGCAGCTCGCGCTGCCGCTGAAGAATCATCTTTGCCGCTCTACCGCTACTTTGGTGGCATGGGTGGGATGCAACTGCCTGTTCCCATGATGAACGTGGTCAATGGCGGTGCTCACGCCAACAACAGTCTGGACATTCAAGAGTTCATGATCATCCCCGTGGGCGCACCCACTTTTCGCGAAGCGCTGCGCTACGGTGCTGAGGTTTTCCATTCCCTCAAGAAAATCATCGATGGTATGGGCATGAGCACAGCAGTGGGCGACGAAGGCGGATTTACCCCCAACGTGGCTAACCATGAGGCCGCCATTCAACTGATTTTGAAGGCCATCGACAAGGCCGGCTACGTGGCCGGCAAGGACATCGTTTTGGGTCTGGATTGCGCCGCCAGCGAGTTTTACAAAGACGGCAAATACCATTTGCGCAGTGAGAAACTGGCGCTTGATTCGCAACAATGGACGGACATGCTGGCCAGCTGGGTGGACAAATACCCCTTGCTCAGCATTGAGGACGGCATGGCTGAAAACGATTGGGACGGCTGGAAAGTCTTGACTGACCGTTTGGGCAAAAACACCCAGATCGTGGGCGACGACCTGTTTGTCACCAATACCCGCATCTTCAAAGAAGGCATTGAAAAAGGCATTGCCAATTCAATCCTGATCAAGATCAACCAAATCGGCACGCTGACTGAAACCTTTGCCGCCATCGAAATGGCCAAACGCGCAGGCTATACCGCTGTGGTCAGTCATCGCTCAGGCGAAACTGAAGATTCCACCATCGCTGACATCGCTGTGGGAACCAACGCCGGCCAGATTAAAACCGGCTCATTAAGCCGCTCTGACCGCATGGCCAAGTACAACCAACTGTTGCGCATTGAAGAAGACCTGGGCGACATCGCCGTCTATCCTGGACGTTCGGCGTTCTATAACCTGCGTTAAACCAACGGTAAAACACGGGCCATGAGTCGCTACGCCGCGCCCCTGATTTTGGTCATGCTGCTCGTGATCCTTCACGCGCAGTTGTGGCTGGGGCGCGGCAGCATCCCCAGTGTGGACCGTTTGCAGGCGCAATTGCAGGCGCAATTGCAGGCCAATCAACAAACCCTGCAGATCAACCATCAACTGCAAGCTGAGGTTCGAGACCTGAAAGAGGGACTTGAAATGATCGAAGAAAAAGCACGAATGGAACTGGGCATGATCAAGCCCGACGAGATTTACGTTCAAATTTCCCGTTAACGTCGCCTTGGTACGTGAACTGCCCCGGAGAGATTGTCATTGGCTACCCCCCAGGAACTGTCAGATTTCTTGAAAGGCGTTGACAAACGGGCTTTCAAGCGTACGCTCTACCAGGTTCGCAACGATGAAGCTGCGCTGGACATTGTGCAGGACAGCATGATGAAGCTGGCCGAGAGTTACGGTCACAAGCCTCCTGAAGAGCTTCCGTTGCTTTTCTTTCGCATTCTGTCCAACACAACCTTGGACTGGTTTCGTAGCCAAAAAGTCAAGAACGCTTTTTTTGCATCTTTTGGCGACTTTCAGTCAGGACCTGACGACGACGAATTTGACATTCTGGATTTCTGCACCACTGAAAACGACGGCAGCCCGTTTGAAAACCCCGAGACAGCGAATGAGCGCAAACAAACGCTACAAACCATTGAGGCACAGCTCTTGTTGCTGCCCAATCGTCAACGCGAGGCCTTTTTAATGCGTTACTGGGAAGGTCTTGACACTGCCGAAACCGCCCAAGCCATGGGCTGCTCTGAGGGCAGCGTTAAAACCCATTGTTCACGCGCCGCCCAAGCACTTTCCAAGGCTTTGAAATTGAAAGGATTTCGATCATGAACCACCCAAATCAAGCTATCGGCCCCATGGATATTTTTGGCAGTCGCATCGCTGCCAGACTGGACGATGCCACAGAAAATTTGCCTTATGACATCGCTGAGCGTTTGCGTGCAGCCCGGGTGCGGGCGGTTGACCGACGCAAATGGGTCTTGACTGAATCTGCGGGCAGCATCTGGCTTGATGCACGGTCAGGTACGCTCATGGCGGGTCATGGCAGCGGACATCCCGCCTGGTGGGACAGGCTGGGGGCAGCGGGTCTCTTTTTGACGCTGGTTCTGGGCCTATTTATCATCAATGCCATTCAAGACGACCTGCGAGCCGATGACCTCGCAGATATTGACACCGCCCTTCTGACTGATGAACTCCCTCCGGCCGCTTACGTCGATCCGGGCTTCATGCAGTTTTTAAAGTCCGACAGGCCGGCTCAATAGTGCGGTATTTGACACTGCGATCCTTTGATCATTTGAACGTGTGAGAGTGAGAGTCAGATTGAGATTTTGTGGGGTTGATTCAGTGCATCCATCGGACCGTACTGCGTGGGGCATGCCGGTCGGTCGGCGTGGTGTGATGGGGCTGATCGCCGGATTGGTGATGGGGGTGGCGGGTGTCGCGTTGCCTGTACTGTGCTTGGCACAGGCCCAAACGGGGGCATCGGCTTCGCACAAGTCCACCCGACCACCCGCGTTACCCCTAGGTTTGACAGCCCGTTTTGCCAGTATGGACTGGCTGTCACTGTCACCCGTGCAGCAGTCGTCTCTCAAGCCCCTGGCTGCCACCTGGAACAGCCTGAGCGATGGTCATAAACGCAAGTGGCTGTCCATCACCGCCAATTACCCCAGAATGACCCAGGCTGAACAAGCCAAATTAAATGAACGCATGGCACAGTGGGCGGCTTTAAGTCCCCAAATGCGCGAGCATGCCCGCCTCAATTTTGCTGAGGCTAAGGCCATTGCGCCTGCCGACAAAAATGAAAAATGGCAGGCGTATCAAGCGCTCAGCCCCGAAGAAAAACAAAAGCTGGCCCAATCTGCGCAGCCCAAGCCCCCCTCAACTGCCTTGGCATCCAAGCCCGCACCTGCCGGCAAATTAAGCATCATGCCCAGCAAAAGGCCTGTCACACCCGCCAGGCCTGCGTCCAGCGCGGTGTCTGCGCTTATTCCCACCACTCCCATCGCTCCCATCGCTCCCATCGCTCCCATTGCCCCGATCACCCCCGCTGCATCGGTCGCATCTGGTGTGCCTGTCGCCTCAAGTGCACCAGTTCCCTTGAGCGCCCCCGTATTGCCAAGCTCAGGCGTTAGCGATCCTGCGGCCCCTCTTCTGGTTGCTCCGTAACTGTAGTCCCCTGTTCACGCAGTCTTGAGCGCACGTCGGTACTGCATGGCCTCGGCGATGTGCGTGACCTGGGTGGTGTGAGCAGCCGCCAGGTCGGCAATGGTGCGGGCCACTTTGAGCGCACGGTGGGTGCTGCGGGCCGACCAGCCCAGCCGAGTGGCTGCCACGTTCAAAAATTTGGCGGCGGCATCATCCAGCAGCACAAACCGGTCGATGTCCTGACCTTGCAGGGCTTGGTTAGGCTTACCTTGGCGGGCCATGGCACGGTTACGGGCGGCGATGCAGCGGGCCTGGATAGATGCGCTGGCCTCGCCAGGTGGTGACTGCATCAGCTCACTGGTGACCACTGCTGGTACTTCGATGTGCAGGTCAATGCGGTCGATCAAGGGGCCGCTAAGTCTGCCCTGGTAGCGTGCAACCTGGTCAGGGGTGCAGCGGCAGACCTGCTGTGCAGACCCAAAATAGCCACAGGGGCAGGGGTTCATGGCAGCGATCAACTGAAACTGTGCCGGAAATTCAGTGCTTTGGGCGGCCCGAGAGATGGTGATCGAACCGGTCTCAAGGGGTTCGCGCAGGGCCTCAAGGGCCACCTTGGGAAACTCTGGAAACTCATCCAAAAACAAAACCCCGTGGTGTGCCAGAGAGATTTCACCCGGGCGCGGCGGCGAGCTTCCACCCACCAGGGCGGGGGCACTGGCCGTGTGGTGGGGGTGGCATGTGGGCCGTTGCGCCCATTTGTCCAGCGAAAAACGCCCGCCCAGACTGGCTATGGCCGCGCTTTCTAAGGCCTCGTCGGTGGTCATGGGCGGCAGCAGTCCTGCAAACCTTTGGGCCAGCATGGACTTGCCAGACCCTGGTGGCCCGATGAGCAGCAGGCTGTGTCCACCGGCTGCGGCAATTTCAAGGACACGCTTGGCACCCATTTGGCCTTTGACATCGGCCAGGTCAGGATAACAGGCGGTTTGAGGCAGGGGCTGTGTGGTGATGCGCTTCCAGGTGTCAGTCGATGCAGGGGCCATACCAGCCAGGGCAGGTGGCAAAAAATGCCTGACCACATCCAGCAAATGGTGTGCGCGGTACACCTGCGCAGTGGGTATCAGGGCGGCTTCTTCGGCGCTTTCGGGTGGCAGCACCAGTTGGGTGACGACCTTGCTGGCGTGAAGTGCCAGGCTCATGGCCAAAGCGCCGCGCACGGGACGCAGTTCTCCAGACAACGATAGCTCGCCAGCAAACTCATAGCCCGCCAGCAGCGCGCCGTCGATCTGCCCGCTGGCCGCCAAAATGCCCAGGGCGATCGGCAGATCGAAGCGACCCGAGTCCTTGGGCAAGTCAGCCGGGGCTAGATTGACGATGATGCGTTTGTTATGCGGAAAGTCCAGTCCAGAGTTTTGGATGGCGGACCGCACCCGTTCACGCGCTTCTTTAACCTCAATGTCGGCCAAGCCCACCAAGGTAAAGCTGGGCAGGCCGTTGGACAGATGAACCTCAACGGTGACAGCAGCAGCGGACAAACCCAATAGGGCGCGGCTTTGAACCAGAGACAGACTCATGAGATACCTCCCAAAGTTGAAAACCCATGTTATCACCAAGACTGTATATTCATCCATATGAAGACTTGAGGCAAAAACGCCCCCTGATCTGTCACGCCAACCAAGCCATATGACCTGTCCTGTCCGTGCTGGCGGGGGGCTGACAAGTGGAGCGCTGTGAGGCGACTGCACGGGGATGGGGCGTATGGCTGGCACACTTCGTGCTTGATTGATGGTGTCATTAACTACTGGAGCAACTCCATGAAACTACACCACTTTACCCTTAGCCTGATCGCCCTGATTGCCAGCACGGCTGCTGTGTCCCAGACCAAAGCCCCCGAGCCGCCCTATACCCTGTCGTACAACGTGGGCTTGACCAGCGACTATCGCTTCAGAGGCATCGCACAAACATCGACCGACCCTGCGTTGCAAGCAGGTGTTGATTTTGCCCACAAGAGCGGGCTTTACCTGGGGGCCTGGGGATCCAATATTTCGTGGATCAAGGACTATGTGGGGGCCACTGAGGGTTCGTTTGAGCTTGATCTGTATGGTGGCTACAAAGGCAGCATCAGCAAGGATGTCAGCTTTGATGTTGGCGTGATCGGATACGAATACCCGGGCAACAAGGCCGCTGATTTGGGTGGGTCCTACGTCAGTGCCAACACCACTGAAGTTTATGCCGCTTTGACCTACGGCCCTGCCACCCTGAAATACAGCCGCAGCACGGGCAATTTTTTTGCCACAGCCGACACGTCAGGCAGCAGCTACCTAGAACTGGCTGCTACCTTTGATTTGGGTGGCGGTTATTCGCTGACACCCCACGTGGGCCATCAAGTCATCCAGAACGTGCCGAGCAATACGGGTGATTACACCGACTATGCACTGACCTTGGGCAAAGACCTGGGCAGCGGTTGGTCAGCCTCCGTCGCTGTGATGGGAACCGATGCCAACCAAAAGTTTTATACCGACAGCAAGGGCAAGCTGTTGAGCGATAGCGCCTTGGCGGTCGGTCTGAAATACAGCTTTTAACCCCCGTGATAACAGGAGACTTGCCATGAAACTTGTAACTGCCATCATCAAACCCTTTAAGCTGGACGAGGTGCGAGAGTCGCTCTCGAGCATCGGCGTACAGGGCATTACGGTGACCGAGGTCAAAGGATTTGGCCGCCAAAAGGGCCACACCGAGCTGTACCGTGGCGCGGAGTATGTGGTTGATTTTTTGCCCAAGGTCAAGATAGAAACCGTCGTGACTGACGATCTGGTCGAGCGTGTGATTGAGGCCATCCTGGCCGCAGCGCGCACCGGCAAGATAGGCGACGGCAAAATTTTTGTATCAGCCGTTGAACAGGCCATCCGTATTCGCACCAGCGAATCTGGCGATGAGGCGCTTTGACATCCATTAACCAGACGAAAGCATGATCATGAAAAAATTATTTGTATCCTTTTTGGTGGGGTTGGGTTGTTGGCTGGGCGGCATCAACGCTTTTGCTCAAACGCCTGTGAGCGATGCCGCATCGGCAGCAACGCCTGCTGCCTCTGTGTTGGCTTCAGCCTCTGTTGCTGCGGTTGCAGTCGCACCGGAGGCTGTGGCATCGGCTGCGGCCCCTGCGGTGTCGGCTCCTGCTGCTCCAGTGCCCAATAAGGGCGACACCGCCTGGATGATGGTATCCACCCTGCTGGTGATTTTGATGACCATCCCGGGGCTGGCGCTTTTTTATGGCGGCCTGGTGCGGTCCAAAAACATGCTGTCGGTGCTGATGCAGGTGATGGTGACCTTTGCGCTGGTGGCTGTGCTGTGGTTTATCTACGGTTACAGCTTGGCCTTTACCGAGGGCAACGCGTTCTTTGGCGGACTGGACCGATTGCTGATGAAAGGCATCTGGGACAACGCGGCGGGCACCTTTGCCAATGCGGCCACCTTTAGCAAGGGTGTGGTCATCCCAGAGATGGTGTTTGCTGCGTTTCAGGCCACCTTTGCAGCCATCACCTGTACGTTGATCGTGGGCGCTTTTGCCGAGCGCATGAAGTTTGCTGCCGTGCTGCTGTTCATGGTCTTGTGGTTTACGTTTAGCTATGTTCCGATCGCCCACATGGTGTGGTTCTGGATGGGGCCGGATGCCTACACCGCCAAGGGTGTGGTTGATGCCGTGAACGCCCAGGCGGGTTTTGTCTGGCAGTCCGGTGCGCTTGACTTTGCAGGGGGGACGGTGGTGCATATCAACGCCGCTGTGGCGGGCCTGATCGGTGCCTACATGGTGGGCAAGCGCATAGGTTACGGCAAAGAGTCGATGGCACCGCACAGCCTGACGCTGACCATGGTGGGCGCATCGCTGTTGTGGGTGGGCTGGTTTGGGTTTAACGCAGGCTCTGCCCTTGAGGCCAACGGTTTTGCGGCGCTGGCTTTTGTCAATACCTTTGCGGCGACTGCTGCGGCTGTGCTGGCTTGGTGCATGGGCGAGTCTCTGATGCGCGGTAAAGCCTCCATGTTGGGAGCTGCATCAGGCTGTGTGGCGGGCTTGGTAGCCATTACACCGGCTGCTGGCAATGTGGGCATTGGCGGCGCGTTGGTGATCGGCTTTTTGTCAGGCTTTGCAGGGCTGTGGGGTGTGAATGGCCTCAAGAAACTGTTGGGCGCTGATGATTCGTTGGATGTGTTTGGTGTCCATGGTGTCTGCGGTATCTTGGGGGCCATCCTGACAGGGGTGTTCAACAGTCCATCGCTGGGCGGCCCGGGCTATGTGGCCGATTGGGTGACCGCCACGGGCATCACGGCTGCTGATTACTCGATCGCAGCGCAAGTTTGGGTACAAACCAAAGCCGTGATCATCACCGTGATCTGGTCAGGTGTCGTGTCCTTTGTAGCCTACAAGCTGGTTGATCTGACCATTGGACTGCGGATCAGCGAAGAAAACGAGCGCGAAGGTCTGGACATCTCGTCGCACGGCGAGGCTGCCTACGGTCGTTGATGCGCGTTGCGACCAGGGCCGTTGCGCTCTGAGGCCCTGGGTTGCTACAGCTTGGTCTTTCATTATTCCACCGCAGTTCGGGGTATTTGCCCTGGCATTGCGGTGGATTTTTTTTATAGATCACCAACCGATGACATCGGCCAGCACATCGGCCAATTGCGCAGCAGACTGAAAGTGAATGCCGCGCCAGCCCAACGCTGTGGCGGCCTGCACGTTGTGCGGCATATCGTCGATGAACACGGTCTGCGAGGGGACAAGCGCAAAACGGTTTTGTAGCAACAGGTAAATGGCGGGGTCGGGCTTGACCCACTGCACATCGCCTGAAAAGATGCCACCGTCAAACCATGCCATCATGTCGAACCGTTCCACAGCCCTTGCATACTCCTGTGACATATTGGACAGGTAATACAGGCGCAAAGAACGCCCGAGATCTGGGCTGTTTTGCCTGTTTTGCCTCATCCGATCCAGCAGGGCCACGGTGGACGGTATGGGAACGAGTTGTTCGGTAATGTAGTGCTGAATCAAATCGGCAACGGCATCGGGGTCTTGGTTCAGACGCGCTGCCGTGCGGTCGATCAGCGTTTGGATGGCCAAGATACCACGGTCAAAATCTAGCCAGTCGGGGTGGCCAAACAAAGCATCAGCCAGTGCTGCGGCCTGCGCCGGCGTGGTGGCCAGTGCTGGAAAGGACTGCGCCACCAGAGCGCGGGGCTGCCAGTTCAGCAGCACCCCGCCCAGATCAAAAACTAGGTTGATCAATTTGACGAGCGCAGTTGCGCCAACAGGCCCGATGTCGATCCATCCAGCCCTGCGGCATTGCCACTGATCAGACGGGTTTGGATGTCCTTGGCCAGCACCTTGCCCAGCTCAACCCCCCATTGGTCAAAACTGTTGATGCCCCACAAGCTGCCGCTGACAAAGACGCGGTGCTCTTGTAGCGCGATCAATGCACCCAGACTGGTGGGGGTGAGCGCATCGAGCAGCAAAAAGCTGCTGGGGCGGTTGCCCGTAAAGTGCTTGTGACCGCCATCGTCGTTTTTGCCCAGCATCAGCGCCTGCGCCTGGGCCACGGCATTGGCCAGCAGCAGCGTGTGGTGGTCTGGCAGGTCATGCCGTGGGTGTTTGACGGCGACAAATTCGACAGGGATCACATCGCCGCCTTGGTGCAGCATCTGAAAGAACGCGTGCTGACCATTGGTGCCAGGCTCGCCCCACACCACGGGCGATGTGCGGTAGGGCAGGGCGCGGCCTGCCGTATCCACACGTTTGCCGTTGCTTTCCATCTCAAGCTGCTGCAAATACGCCGGATAGCGCCGCAATGCGCTGTGGTACGGGGCCACCGATCGGCTGCCAAAGCCATGAAAGTTGCGATACCACACGTCCAACAGGCCCAGTTGCACGGGCAAATTTTGGGGCAGGGGCGCGTGGCAAAAGTGCCGGTCCATGTCGTTGGCACCAGCCAAAAAGTCTTTGAAGCCCGCAGCGCCAATGGCAATCGCCAGCGGCAGGCCGATCGCAGACCAAACTGAGTAGCGCCCGCCCACCCAGTCCCAAAACCCAAATGTGGTGGTGATGCCGAAGGCATTGGCGGCCTTGACGTTGGTGGTCAGCGCGGCAAAGTGCCGTGCAATGTCCGCGCCGCCCTGGGCCAAAAACCAAGCCCGCGCCGATTGGGCGTTGGTCATGGTCTCTATCGTCGTAAAGGTTTTGCTGGCCACCAAAAACAAGGTGCTTTCAGGGCGAATGCGCTTCAATACAGCGGCCAGTTCATGGCCATCGACGTTGGACACAAAGTGCAAGCGTTTGCCAGGCAGGGCAAATTCATCAAGCGCCAAAACGGCCATCTGCGGCCCCAGGTCTGAGCCGCCAATGCCTATATTGACCACGTCGGTGATGCCGTTGTCAGCGCGAACCTGCTCGGCGTAAGCCAGCATGGCGGCCAGGGTGGCCTGCACTTCAGTGGCGGCTTTTGCGACAAAAGTATCTGCGCTGTGTGCCGTATCGATGGGTGACGGCGAACGCAACAACCAGTGCATCACGGCGCGTTGCTCGGTGGTGTTGATGATGCCCCCGCCAAACAGGGCATCGCGGTGTGCAGGCAGGCCGGTCTGAACGGCCAGGTCTTGCAATAACTGCCGCGTGTCGGCATCCAACAGGTTTTTGGACAGGTCGGCAAACACATGCGGTGCCTTAAGGCTAAAGGTAGCAAAACGCTGCGGGTCTGCCGCAAAGGCGGTACGCAGGTCAAAGTTGCGGCCATGCGCATCAAACTGGTTTTGCAGGGCCGTCCAGGCGGGGGTTTGGTCACAACGGATGAGGGTCATGGGGGCTTTCTGAAGGGGAGCATCAAGGCTTGGCATTCTACAAACGCAGCGGGCATTGCAGGATGGGGCAGGGCGTGTTTAGGTACATTACGAGCCTTGATTACGGGCCTTGATTACGGGCCTTGTTTTTGCCTTCGTGCATTCACTTTTTGAGGATGAACACCATGAGTTTTGACCTTGTTCTATTTGGCGGCACCGGTGACCTGTGCTGGCGCAAGCTCATGCCCGCTTTGTTTGCGGCCTTTAAACACGGCACTTTACCGCCAGGTGCGCGCATCATCGGGGTGGGCCGCGACGACATGGGTGATGATCGTTACCGTGCCTTGATAGAGTCCAGATTTCAAAGCGTAGAACAAGACAAACGCCCCAACAGCGACGAGTTTCAGCGGTTCTCAGCCTTGCTTCAGTTTGTAGGCATGGACCTGTCGCGGCCCGATCACTATGGGCATCTGCGCGACAAACTGGCACAGCGTCAAGCCGACACCGTGGTGATGTACTTGGCCACGGCCCCTGATCTGTTTGCTGTCATCGCCGAGCAACTGGCGTTGGCCGGTCTGAACACGCCCAACACCCGTGTGGTGCTTGAGAAACCCCTGGGCCACGACTTGGACAGCAACCGTGCCATCAACCAGACGGTGGGGCAGGTGTTTACCGAACACCAGATTTACCGAATCGACCATTACCTGGGCAAGCCTGCGGTGCAAAACCTGTTTGCACTGCGATTTGGCAATGCCTTGTTTGAGCCTCTCTGGCGACGTGAGCACATCGCCAACATCCAGATCACCATCGACGAAGAACTGGGGGTTGAAAAGCGCGGCGCGTTTTTTGAAACGACCGGCACCCTGCGCGACATGGTGCAAAACCACGCGCTCCAACTGCTGTGCGCCATCGGCATGGAACCCCCCATCAATGCGCATGCCGATGCCATACGCGATGAAAAGCTCAAGGTTTTGCGGTCGCTCAAGCCCTGGACGGCTGTCACCTTGGTGCAGGACGTGATTCGCGGTCAATATGCCGCCGGCAGAATTGCCGGTGTGCCCGTGCCTGGCTACCGCGATGAGCTGGGGGTCAGTCCCTCCAGCAACACTGAGACCTTTGTGGCGCTGCGCACCGAGATTTCAAACTGGCGCTGGGCGGGTGTACCGTTTTACATTCGCACGGGCAAGCGTTTGGCGGGGCAAGATGCCCGCATCGTGGTCAATTTCAGACCCACGCCCCATGCCATTTACAACGCTCAGATCGGCGCGGCCAATCGTCTGGTGATCAACTTGCAACCCAAGGACGGACTGGAGCTGCACCTGCTGGCCCAGGCCCAGGACAAACGCCAGTTGTCGCGCCAGCTTATCCCGGTACAGCTTGATTTAGATTTTGACAAACGCTTTGGGGCCGAGCGTGTGGGCGCGTACGAACGGTTGTTGCTGGATGTGATCGAGGGGCGGCTGAATTTGTTTGTTCGCAGCGATGAGCAGGTTGAGGCCTGGCGCTGGGTTGAGCCTATCCTGACGCACTGGCAGTCCGACGTTCAAGGCCCGCGTTTGTACGCCAGCGGCACCTGGGGGCCAAGCGCCACCAGCGCCATGATCGCCCGCGACGGCTTTTGCTGGAGCGAAGAGTCTTAAAGGGAATCTTTCACAATGCAAAGTTCTACACCAGATATCGAACAAGCAGGCCGACTGCTGTTGACCCCCACTGCAGCTCGGGTGTTGGGCACCTTGATGGAAAAGGCGCGCACGGTGCCAGGCAGTTATCCGCTGTCGCTGAACTCGCTGATGCTGGGCTGCAACCAAAAAAGCAGCCGCGACCCCGTCATGGAACTGACTGAGCCGGACATTGCCGAGGCTTTGGCTGACCTACAGTCCGCCGGTCTGGTGCGTGAAAACAAGGGGTCACGTGTCGTCCGGTTTGAGCACAACGCACAACGCGGCATCGGGGTGCCCGAGCAGTCTGCCGTGCTGCTGGGACTGTTGATGCTGCGCGGGCCGCAGACGGCGGCTGAGTTGCGTCTGAACACCGATCGCTGGTACAAGTTTGCCGACGTGTCATCGGTTGAGGGGTTTTTAGAAGAGATGCAAGACCGTCAGGACGACCGTGGCGGGCCGCTGGTGGTCAAACTGCCGCGTGTGCCTGGCACACGAGAGCAGCGCTGGGCGCACTTGCTGTGTGGGCCGATCGATCAGACCGTCGGTACGGCATCACAAAGCATTGCATCGCCCCATGTGCAGGGCCTACAGGGTCGCGTGGCGCAGTTGGAGGCTGAGGTTTCCAAATTGTGGGCCACCGTTCACCAGTTGTGCGCTGATCTGGGGGTTAAACCCGCCGATTTGTAAGCCCCCTTGCGTCAATCAGCCCTTGTGTCAGTCCTGAGTGTGCCCATGCCGTCCTTTTGACTGCAACGCGGGTGTTCAATGAGGGGCACGTGGCGGTCTGGCACTGTCTGGCAGCCATTTGGACAATGCCGCCCGCAAGGCATCCAATGAGATAGGCTTGGTTAGAAAATCATCCATGCCTGTTGTCAGGCAGCGCTGTTGCACTTCGGCAAAAGCGTCAGCCGTCAGGGCAAGGATGGGCGTGCGGGGGTGCTGGTGCAGGGTTTCCCAACGGCGAATGTGCTCTGTGGCGGTAAAGCCGTCCATGACCGGCATGTGCAAGTCCATCAGGATCAGCAGGGGCTGTGTGGCATCTGACGTGATGGTATCGACGGCCTGCTGACCGTCCTCAGCCAGGATGACGGTCAGTCCCAGCTTGTTCAACAGCGTTTTCATCACCATGCGATTGATGGCGTTGTCATCGGCCACCATCACCTGTGGCTTGGGTGGTGAACTGGTGGGGGCTGTGCTGAGAGGGGATGTTGCGGGTGTCAGGGGCTGATGCCAATCGTCGTTGGGGTTGGGGGCTGTGTCTGGAAGGGTTGCGATCGGCGCAGCCACGGGCAAGGCCCGAATCTTGATCCAAAATTTGGAGCCTTGGCCCAGGCGACTTTCAACACCCACATCGCCGCCCATGGCCATCGCCAAATGGCGAACGATGGACAGGCCCAGTCCTGACCCACCAAATTCGCGCGAGATTGAACTGTCGGTTTGAGAAAAAGGCTTGAACAGACAGTCCAGTTTTTCAGTCGGGATGCCTATTCCGGTGTCGGTGACCGAAAACTCCAGGGTCACCCATTCGTCGGTTTGTTCGATCTCGCAGCCCTCAAGGTGAACATGACCTTGCGCCGTAAATTTGATGGCATTGCCCACCAGATTGGCCAGCATCTGTCGCAGACGATGGGCATCGGCACGGTAGTGCTGACGGGGCAGGCCATGCCAGTGTGCATCCAGTTCAAGATGTTTCGTCTTTGCGGCACCTGCAAACAACATTTGGGTATCTAATATCATCGCCTCGGGCAAGAACACCGCAGCATCCAACTGAAATTTGCCGGCCTCAATTTTGGACAAATCAAGAATATCATTGAGCAGGGATAACAGAGATTGCCCGCTGGACAAAATGGTCTGGGTGTATTGGCGCTTGTCAATTTCTGAAAGTCCTGGCATCAACAATAACTGTGCCATGCCCAGAATGCCATTCATGGGGGTTCTTATCTCGTGGGACATATTGGCCAAAAACAAGGATTTGGCACGGTTGGCGTTTTCAGCCACCTTGGCGGCCCTGCGCTTGGCTTGTATGTACATCACCGAAGCGGCTAACGCTGCTATCAGGGTAGCCCCGGCTGTCGCCAATAATAAAAATACCCAGAGTCGATCGGATTTGATCCGGACAAAATCAGGCAGGGCCTGCATCATGTGAATGGTGATGATTTTGTCGGCAGTGGGCTTGGAAAGCAAAATAAAAGGATCGGGCTTGTTTTCTGTGGTGACAAGGGCAGGGTAATGCACCGTATCAACGGCCTTGAAGTGGATGGATACAAAATCTATCATGCGGTATCTCAGCATTTTGACCGTGTCTGGCAACGTGACCACCGTAGCCCCGGGCATGGTTTTATGCTGATATTCAGGGTCGTTTGTCAGTACCACCACGCCGTTGTCGTCGGTGATCAAGGCCTGATGGGGCTGCAACCAGTGCAAAAAACCCTTCACATCGCGCTTGGTAGCCACCACACCGATCACCCGTTTTTGTGCATCAAAGACCGGCCATGAATAATATAAGCCCGGTATCTTGCTGACCATGCCTACCGCATATTGCCATCCGGCTTGCCCCCTCTGGGCTTGTCGAAAATAATCTCGCTGTGCAAAGTTGTTGCCAATAAAACTGGCGGCCATGTCGGCATTGCTGGAGGCCACACAATCTCCGGCGGCATTCAATACCCAAATGACATCCACATCCAGTCCCTGAGCGGCATCTGCCAGAAAGGCGCTGAGGCCTGAATCTTTTGTGAGGTGTGTCCAAAGGATTTTGCGGTTATCAAAGGGGAGAACCGATGGCCCAGAACTGCTGTCAAAGGATTGCAGATATTTTTGAATGGCACTTTCGGTGGAAAGTATGCGGGGCACGTTGCGCAAAATGACAATGGCGCTGTCAATATTATGGACAATATTGTCAAGCTGCCCCTGTGCCTGCTGCATGCCTGTTTGATACACCTGATCAATCTGGCGGTCACCATCATGGGAAACCCCCACCCAGGATATGGCTATCCACAGGACAATCAATAAACCGATGGTTTTGTGGATATGTTGGGACAGGCAAGCGCCCAGAGAGCATGGCCCAAAAAGACGATGCCAATGATGCCCATGAATACGGGGGAATTTGATTTTCATACCATGACACTTTGGGTTGCGACCCTAACGCGCACGATCTGTCACGTGTTTCTGTCGGTAGTCATTGACGGCGGCCTTGATGGCATCCTCGGCCAAGATGGAGCAGTGGATTTTGACCGGTGGCAGGGCCAGTTCTGCGGCAATCTCGCTGTTTTTGAGCGCTGTTGCTTGGTCCAGCGTCTTGCCTTTGACCCATTCAGTGACCAGCGATGATGAGGCGATCGCCGACCCGCAGCCGTATGTTTTAAAGCGGGCATCCTCGATCATGCCGGTTTGTGCATTGACCTTGATCTGCAAGCGCATCACGTCACCGCAGGCCGGTGCACCCACCATGCCGGTGCCCACAGAATCATCGCCCTTGTCAAACGTGCCCACATTGCGGGGGTTTTCGTAGTGGTCAATCACTTTTTCAGAATAGGCCATGGGGGTTCTCCTTTAACATGAAAATAGATTGCAAAAATAAATATCATACCAAATAACTTATAAAGTTATAGCGGCTAATGCAGTAGTTGCAGGCGGTTGTGCATAAATCATCAGAAATAGAGAGTTAATAATTTATTGTGAATATGCGAACAAGTCAAGTCATGTCACGTCATGTCAAGTCAGATCAAGAATTCAATGGGCGGCCCATTGGATTGTGCTGAGATCGATGCCGTCTTGGTACATGTCCCACAGCGGGCTTAACTGCCGCAGCCGGTCCACGTTGGCGCGAATGGCGGCTATGGCGCAGTCGATCTCGGTTTCAGTGGTAAACCTACCGATTGTCATGCGCAGGCTGCTGTGGGCCAGCTCGTCACTTCGGCCCAAGGCACGCAGCACGTAGCTGGGTTCAAGACTGGCCGACGTACACGCCGAACCGCTGGACACTGCCAGGCCCTTGATGCCCATGATGAGGGATTCGCCCTCAACGTAGTTAAAGCTGATGTTCAGGTTATGCGGCACCCGCTGGGTCAGGTGACCATTGACAAAGACCTGTTCGATGTCCTTTAGGCCGTCGTACAGCCGCTGGTGCAGGGCGTTGATTTTGACCAGTTCATCGGCCATTTCGGCCTGCGCAATGGCATAGGCCATGCCCATGCCCACGATCTGATGGGTAGGCAGGGTACCTGATCGCATGCCGCGTTCATGGCCACCGCCGTGCATTTGGGCCTCAAGACGAATGCGGGGTTTGCGACGAACAAACAGTGCGCCAATGCCTTTGGGGCCGTAGGTTTTGTGCGAGGTCAAGCTCATCAGATCAACCGGCAGTTGGCGCAAATCAAGTGCCACGCGGCCTGTGGCCTGGGCGGCATCGACATGAAACACCACGCCTTTGGCCCGACACATCGCACCGATGGCGGCAATGTCCTGTACCACGCCGATCTCGTTATTGACCATCATCACGCTGACCAACTGGGTGTCGGGTCGCATGGCATCTGCCAGGCGGTTCAGGTCGATCAGACCATCGGGCTGCACGGCCAGATAGGTCACGGTAAAGCCTTGTCGCTCAAGCTCGCGGCACGTGTCCAGCACCGACTTGTGCTCGGTTTGAACGGTGATGAGATGCCGGCCCTTGGTTTGATAAAAATGCGCAGCGCCTTTCAGGGCCAAGTTGTTGGACTCTGTGGCACCGGAAGTCCAGATGATCTCGCGCACATCGGCCCCCACCAGACTGGCCACTTGTGCTCTGGCGTTTTCAACGGCGGCCTCAGCCTGCCAGCCCCAGGCGTGGCTGCGAGAGGCGGGGTTGCCAAAACGCTGTCGCAGCCACGGGATCATGGCATCGACGACACGGTCGTCACAGGGTGTGGTGGCGCTGTAGTCCAGGTAGATGGGCATCGCGGTGTCAGAAGCAGAGCGATGCGAGGAGTCTGGCGTTGTGGTCATTGTCTTGTCCGTCCTTGTTTGCCTGTCCCATGGGATTGAAGATCGCCCAGTGCAAAGACTGAGTTGGCAATAGGGTGCAAGATGGGCGCGGGGGCCGGCAAATTGGAAATGGCACGCAAAATGCCGTGCTTGGGCTGGGTCACAGAAGCATGGGTCGTCTGACTGTCCAGCAGGTGCTGTAGGGTCACGGAGTCCAGATATTCATACATTTTGCGGTTGAGCGCGGCCCAAAGCGCATGCGTCATGCAGGGGGTGTTTTCGCCATCGCAGTTTTCAAGGCCGCCGCATTGGGTGGCATCCATCGGCTCATCGACGGCTGTGATGATCTGGGCGATGGTCACATCGGCAGGCAGACGCGACAGTTTGTAACCGCCACCAGGCCCACGGATCGACCGAACCAGCTCCTGACGGCGCAGCCTGGAGAACAACTGCTCTAGGTAAGACAGTGAAATACGCTGGCGCTGGCTGACGGATGCCAGCGTGACCGGGCCGCTGGTGGTATTCAATCCCAGATCGATCATGGCGGTGACCGCAAAGCGACCCTTGGTGGTAAGACGCATGGCGAATATCTCTGGTATTGGCGGCAAGTTGGTTTGTAGGCGCGGGTTGGACCGATCTTGTACCGAGGCCTTGGCAAGGCTTTTGGCTGACGAAAGCCGATACTTGACGAGTTTAGTCAAGTATAACCTGCGCCACTCCGATAGGCATCAGGGGCTGGGTACCACAAAAGTGGATTTTTCAAAGTCTTGGGTGCGGGTGTCCAGTGATTCAACCCCGAACTTGATCCGGTGCGCGCCTTGCTTGGCGGCATCAGGGGGCAATTGGGCGCGTACCACCGTCCAGACAGACTGGGCGGGGGCTACGGTGATGTTGTCGTCTGTCAGAACAGTGAGTCCATGCAAACCGGACACCGTGACCTGGAAATGCTGAGCAGACTCGGTGGTGTTCATGATCTGAAGCCGGTAAATGTTTTCGATATGTCCGTCGTCCGTGATTCTGACCATCACTCCGCGGTCACGAATGACATCGACCTTAAAGGGTTTGCGGGTTGATAAACTGAAAATCATCGCTGTGACCATCACCACCAAAATGGAGGTGTAAATTAAAATGCGTGGCCTAAAAATGTGCCGCCCAATTCTGGACTTACTCCAGCCATTGAACAGGGCGTTTTCAGTGGTGTATTTGACCAATCCGGTGGGATACGCCATTTTGCGCATCACGGTATCACAGACATCGGCACAGGCACCACACCCGATACATTCATATTGCAAACCATGACGAATATCTATCCCCACGGGACAAACCTGTACGCACAGACTGCAATCCACGCAGTCACCCAATTGCATGCCATGAGGGTCAGTGTGACGGGAACGTTTGCCGCGAGGTTCTCCGCGTGTGGCATCATAGGTCACGATCAAAGTATCACGGTCGAACATGGCACTTTGAAACCGTGCATAAGGGCACATGTGTTTGCAGATTTGTTCACGCAAAAAACCGGCATTGACATAGGTGGCCAGACCATAAAACAATATCCAAAATAACTCCCAGGCATCCAATTGAAATTGCCATACCCCAGTCGTCAATAGCTTGATCGGGGTAAAATACCCCACAAACGTCAGCCCCGTCCACAGCGCAAGCCCTGTCCATAAAGCTTGCTTGGCAGTCACTCGCCACACCTTATCAAAACACCATGGCCCGGCACTGCGCCGTATCTGCGCTGAACGGTCACCGCACACCTTGTATTCGATCCACAAAAACATTTCGGTATAAACGGTTTGAGGACAGGCATAACCGCACCACAGTCGCCCTGCCACTGCCGTAAATAAAAACAAGGCATAGGCAGAGATAATCAATAGACCAGTCAAATAAATAAAATCCTGGGGGTATAAAACCAATCCAAAAATATAAAACCGCCGTGTGCTCAAGTCAAAAAGAACGGCCTGACGTGCGCCAAAGTCCAGCCACGGAATACCATAAAAAACCAACTGCGTTACCCAAACCATCAGCCAGCGAATAGTTGTAAAATACCCCGTCACACTGCGCAAATATATTTTATTGGCGGGTGATAACGGATCATCTGAACCCTGATGCAAAGGGGGTGATGTATCTGAAGCCATACCGGTTATTGGTGTGTTAGGATGAGTCAAAATAATCCCCAAAAATAGCATTGTTGCAACCGTTCATCATAACGATAGCCAATTAAGAGCTTGTACAAATTGGCGCAAATTATGACACTTTCAGATACTTCTGATCGGAACTGTGGGGGTGTTGCCTAGCGTGGCCGAACACGCAGGGCGATGCCAAGGGGCAGCCTGTGTTGTCTGGCGTTGACGGGTAGGCCCTCACGGATAATCCAGCGCTATGGTCACTGTGTTTGAACGTCCCTCCCTGTGGTATCGCGTATTGCCGATGGTGGGCGGCTTTGACGGGCTGCTGGCTTTTGCCGTGTTTATTCTGGCCTGTGCCGGCCTGATGACCATGTACTCATCAGGCTACGACCATGGCACACGGTTTGAAGACCACGCCCGCAACCTGCTGCTGGCGGGTTTTTTGATGTTCGTCATGGCGCAAGTACCGCCGCAGCGCCTGATGTTTCTGGCTGTCCCGCTTTATGGTTTGGGTGTGACCCTGCTGGTGGGTGTGGCGCTTTTTGGCGTGACCAAAAAAGGGGCGCAACGCTGGATTAACGTGGGAATCACGATCCAGCCCAGTGAAATTTTTAAGCTGGCCATGCCGCTGATGCTGGCTTGGTGGTTTCAAAAACGTGAAGGCCAGTTGCGCTGGTTTGATTTTGGCGTGGCCGGCGTGTTGTTGGCACTGCCCATCGGCCTGATCGTTCGCCAGCCCGACCTGGGAACGGCCCTGCTGGTTTTGGCAGCGGGTTTGTCCGTGATCTTTTTTGCGGGCTTAAGCTGGGCCGTGGTGGGGCCCCCTCTGCTGCTGGGACTGGTGGGCGTGGTCACGCTGGTGTGGTTTGAGCCCCAACTGTGTGCCGAGGGCGTGCGCTGGCCCGGCCTGCACGACTACCAGCAACACCGTGTCTGCACTTTGCTTGACCCCTCGCGTGACCCCCTGGGCAAGGGCTTTCACATCATTCAGGGCATGATTGCGATCGGCTCAGGCGGCTTGTGGGGCAAGGGGTTTATGCAGGGCACCCAAACGCACCTTGAATTTATTCCGGAGCGCACCACGGACTTTATCTTTGCTGCCTTTTCTGAAGAATTTGGACTAGCAGGCAATTTACTGCTGATAGCGGCATTTTTGTTATTGATCTTGCGTGCCATGGTGATCGCTTTGGATGCACCCACTTTGTTTGCAAGGTTGCTGGCGGCTTCCATGGCCATGACCTTGTTCTGTTACGTGTTTGTCAATACCGGCATGGTCTGCGGTATTTTGCCGGTGGTGGGCATTCCGTTGCCGTTTATCAGCTATGGCGGGACGGCCATGGTCATATTGGGGCTGGGTCTGGGCATCTTGATGTCGATAGCCAAGTCCAGGCGGCTGGTGCAGTCGTAGGAAATTGTGTAATTCTTCCATGGCGTGGAAAAAATGCACGAATCTTGGACTGCTGTGCCCCCTAAAATCCTCTGATGACCTTACCCATCCCCCCCCTCGATCGCCTGGAAATCGCCAAATCCTTGCTGCTCACCCCATTTGGCTTAGATGATTCGCACCTTTCCCAGGTACTGGCCACTTTGAACGCCCATCGGGTGGATGAGGCCGATCTGTATTTTCAGTACACCCGATCCGAGGGCTTTAGCCTCGAAGAGGGCATGGTCAAGTCCGGCTCATTCAACATCAGCCAGGGGGTGGGTGTGCGGGCCGTCAGCGGTGAGAAAACCGCCTTTGCCTATTCTGACAATATTTCACTGGATGCCTTGCTTGAAGCTGCCCGCACGGTGCGGTCCATTGCTGCGCAGGCACAGGCTGGGTCTGCACGGATGTCCAGCCTCAAACTAGCCCCTTCGCGCGATTTGTATTCAGGGATTGACCCTATCGCTACCTTGGACAGCACCGCCAAAATCAGCTTGCTAGAACGGGTGGAGCGCTTGGCGCGGGCCAAAGACCCCCGTGTGGCCCAGGTGATGGCCAGTCTGGCGGCTGAATACGATGTGGTGTTGATTGTCAGGGCCTGCGGCACATTGGCTGCCGATGTGCGGCCTCTTGTCAGGTTAAGCGTGACTGTGTTCGCAGAGCAAAACGGTCGCCGTGAGATGGGGTCATCGGGCGGCGGTGGGCGGTGTGGTCTGGACTGCTTTGACGATGCCTTGGTGGGGCAGTATGTGGACGAGGCCGTGAACGCCGCGCTGACCAATCTTGAGGCGCGGCCCGCGCCTGCCGGTGAAATGACGGTTGTTTTGGGGCCAGGCTGGCCGGGCGTGTTGTTGCACGAGGCCGTGGGTCACGGCCTTGAGGGGGACTTCAACCGCAAGGGGTCCAGTGCGTTTTGTGACCGAATCGGCGAGCGTGTGGCCGCAAAAGGTGTGACCGTTCTGGACGATGGCACTCTGGCTGGCAGGCGTGGGTCGATCAATGTCGATGATGAGGGCAACCTGAGTCAATGCAATGTTTTGATCGAAAACGGCATCTTAAAGGGCTATCTGCATGATGCGATGAACGCCAGGCTGTGTGGCGTTCGGTCCACAGGCAACGGCCGTCGCGAGAGCTACGCCCATGTGCCGTTGCCACGCATGACCAACACCTACATGCAAGCCGGCAGCATGCCCTCTGAGGAGATCGTGGCCAGCATCCATAGAGGCCTGTATGCCACCCACTTTGGCGGTGGTCAGGTGGACATTACCTCGGGCAAATTTGTGTTCTCTGCCAGTTTGGCCTATTGGGTGGAAAACGGTCGCGTCTTGTATCCGGTCAAAGGGGCAACCTTGGTTGGCAGCGGACCGGAATGCCTGAAACGCGTCAGCATGGTAGGCAATGACATGAAACTGGACAGCGGTGTAGGCATCTGTGGCAAAGATGGTCAAAGCGTCCCGGTGGGGGTGGGCCAGCCCACGCTGCGCATTGACGGACTGACGGTGGGTGGTACGGCCTGACAGGACTGCGCCAACGTGCCGATGTATCGCCGGTGGATGCCGGTTGATTGCCGATTTAGCCGCCCTGATGGCAGCGCTTGCCAGGGTTTTTCTTGTTGTTGGTGGTGACACCGCGTTCCAGGCTGCGTTTTTGACCCCGGGGGGCGGTAAAGCACACCCCCTTGGGGGCAACAGGACGGGGGGTGGCTTTGCGGTCGGCTTCGGTGCGAAAGGGTTTTGACATGTTAATAATAGGCATCAGTGAAGGGTGAATTCTTTCATTGTATCGGTGTCCTCAGCATCTTCAGCATCGATCATGGCATCGTAAGCGGCGCGGCTCATCCAGGCTTCGGAGGCATACGGGATCAACGGTTTGTCCAATGGGCGCAGTTGACGGCTGTGCAAATTGCGCAGTTGTTGCGAATGCTCCATGGTGTGCAAGACGCTTTCCGGGTTCATCATCATCATGAAGGGGTTGATTTCAGTGGCCAGTGTGTTCATGTCTGTCTCCAGGTGGGTAAACGGTTGCTGCGTTGTGCAGTGGTTGAAACTATACCCACCCCGACAAAAAAATAAAGTCGGTCTTTCGCCATTCAGCGTGTCAGAAAATACCTGACACACGTCTTCATTTCTATCAACGGATCGCTTTGATTTACCCTGTCCAACACCACGCATTGAACGAAAAGCCCAACGTGGCCATGACGACACCCGCTGGCACGCCCCCCGCCATCAAAAGTTTTGTGCGCCGTGCTGGCCGCACCACACGGGGCCAGGCCCGGGCACTGGCTGATTTGGGCGGTCAATTTTTGTTGCCATTTCAATCAAAACCTCTTGATTTAACAGCGGCTTACGCAGAGACGACGGGCGTTGCCGCCCAGATGGGCCTACAGACCGCAAATGGTGACACCGCAGCGTCGCCACTGGTCTTGGAGATCGGGTTTGGCATGGGCGAGGCTACTGCTCAGATTGCGGCCACGATGCCTGGCACCCGTTTTTTGTGTTGCGATGTCCATCCACCCGGTATTGGCGCGCTGCTACAGCGGATCGATGCACAAAATCTGCACAACATCCGCATTTGTGCCCATGATGCTGTGGAGGTGATCGATCAGATGCTGCCACTGCAATGTCTGGATGGGGTTCACCTCTTTTTTCCGGACCCCTGGCACAAAAAGAAACACCACAAGCGCCGGTTGATCCAGCCCCCGTTCATCGCCCGTTTGACGGCGCACCTGAAGATCGGTGGTTATATCCATTGCGCCACCGACCACCTACCCTATGCCCAGCAAATGCTGGACGTTTTGGGCGTCGAGCCAGCGCTTATCAACACTGCCGCACAGTCGCACCCCGATCTGTTGGGCTATGCCCCTAGACCGTCCTATCGTCCCCAGACCAAGTTTGAGCAGCGGGGGATCAGGCTGGGGCATGGCGTGTGGGACTTGGTGTTTCAGCGGACAGCAGAGGGGCGAGACTGAGGCGTTTGAACCCTGACCCCCTGCGACTTTGCGTCCAGCAAAACGACACCCCAAATCGACACTTCGCCTAGGTGATAATGCGCCACGTCTCAGTCGTAATCGTAATCGCAATAGTTATAGCAAACGGGTCAAGATTTGGCGTTACCACCAGTGAAGCCCATGGTTTTGGCCTCAAGTTTCAACGCTGCACCACAAGTGTTTGCTAAGAAACACCCAAGGTTTTTCGTCAGAGAAATTCACAAAGGTTCATCATGGAAATATTCCCTACCCCTCTTTTGCCAGCTCGCTCATCTGATACCGACGGCGCAACGGCCACCTCACTTGTGTCTGTGCAGGAGCTGCGTGGTGCCGAGATTTTGATCAAGGCGCTTCAAGCTGAGGGTGTCAAGTACGTTTGGGGCTATCCGGGGGGGGCTGTCCTTTACATCTACGATGCTTTTTATCAGCAAAACACCATCCGCCATGTCCTGGTTCGGCACGAACAAGCCGCCGTCCATGCCGCAGATGCCTATGCTCGTGCCACCGGAGAGGTGGGTGTAGCTCTTGTCACATCCGGCCCGGGCGTGACCAATGCTGTCACTGGCATCGCAACAGCCTACATGGACAGCGTCCCCGTGGTGATCATCACGGGTCAGGTGACCACCCCTGCCATTGGCATGGATGCCTTTCAAGAGTGCGATGCCGTGGGCATCACCCGTCCCGTGGTCAAGCACAATTTTTTGGTCAAAGATGCCCGCGATATGGCGGTCACTCTCAAAAAAGCCTTTTATATTGCCCGCAGTGGTCGCCCTGGCCCGGTCGTGGTCGATGTTCCCAAGGACGTGTCTTTCAAACAAGTGCCTTACAGCGGCTATCCTGATGTGGTGCAGATGCGGTCCTACAACCCCGTGCGCAAGGGTCACATGGGGCAAATCCGCAAGGCCCTGCAAATTTTGATGGCGGCCAAGCGCCCCTACATCTACTACGGCGGCGGTGTTGTTTTAAGCAATGCCGCCGACGAACTGCGCCGACTGGTGGATAGGCTGGGTTGCCCGTGTACCAGCACCCTGATGGGTTTGGGCGCTTACCCCGCAAGTGCGCCCAAATTTTTGGGTATGTTGGGCATGCACGGCACCATCGAGGCCAATAACGCCATGCAGCATTGCGACGTGCTGCTGGCCATCGGCGCACGGTTTGACGACCGCGTCATCGGCAACCCCAAACACTTTGCCCAAAATGAACGCAAAATCATCCATATCGACATTGACCCGTCCAGCATTTCAAAGCGTGTGCGGGTGGATGTGCCCATTGTGGGCGATGTCCGTGATGTGTTGACCGATATTCTGGCTTTGATCCGTGAGGGCGCTCTGTGTCTGGATGCCGCTGCCCTGGCGGCCTGGTGGGTCACTGTTGAGGGCTGGCGCGCCCAGAACTGCCTGAAGTACGACCCGGGTACGAACGACGTGATCAAACCCCAGTATGTGATCGAAACCCTGTGCAGGCTGACCCGAGATACCGACACTTACATCACGTCTGATGTCGGGCAGCACCAAATGTGGGTGGCCCAGTATTACCGGTTTGAAGAGCCTCGCCGATGGATCACGTCAGGCGGTTTGGGAACGATGGGGGTGGGCATTCCCTATGCCATGGGTGTCAAGATGGGCCGACCCGATAGCGAGGTGTTTTGCATCACTGGGGACGGTTCGATCCAAATGTGCATTCAGGAGCTTTCCACTTGTTTGCAGCACAACACGCCCATCAAAATTTTGGCCTTGAACAACCGCTATCTGGGCATGGTGCGTCAGTGGCAAGAGATCGAATACGAAGGCCGCTACAGTCACAGTTACATGGACACCCTGCCTGATTTTGTCAAGCTGGCCCAGGCTTATGGCCATGTGGGCATGCTGATCGAACGTGCCAGTGACGTTGAACCAGCCCTGCGAGAGGCTCGCCGCCTCAAAGACCGCACCGTGCTGATCGACTTTCGCACCGACCCCACCGAGAACGTCTTTCCGATGGTGCGGGCCGGCAAGGGCATCACCGAAATGCTGCTGGGGTCAGGAGCACAAGCATCATGAAACACATCATCGCTGTATTGCTTGAAAACGAGCCAGGTGCCCTCTCAAGGGTGGTTGGGTTGTTCTCTGCACGGGGCTATAACATTGAATCGCTGACTGTCGCTCCCACCGAGGATGCCAGTTTGTCGCGCATGACCATCCACACCTCAGGATCTGACGACGTGATCGAACAGATCACCAAGCATTTGAACCGACTGATCGAGGTGGTCAAGGTGGTTGATTTGACCGATGGGGCCTACATTGAGCGCGAGCTGATGATCGTCAAGGTCAAGGCTGTGGGCAAAGACCGTGACGAGATGATGCGCATGGCTGATATCTTCAGGGGACGCATCATTGATGTCACCGACAAAAGCTACACCGTTGAGCTGACCGGTGACCAATCCAAAAACGATGCTTTTTTGAGCGCCATTGAGCGGGGTGTCATTCTTGAAACTGTTCGCACGGGTGTCAGCGGGATCGGTCGTGGCGAACGTATTTTGCGAGTTTGATTTTTTATTACGGAGTTTTTCCATGAAAGTTTATTACGACAAAGATGCTGATTTAAGCCTGATTCGGGCCAAGACCGTTGCCATCATCGGCTATGGCAGTCAGGGCCATGCCCACGCCCAAAACCTGAACGACAGCGGTGTCAAGGTCGTGGTTGGGCTGCGTCCGGGCGGTGCATCCTGGCCTAAAGTGGCCAAGGCCGGCCTGCAAGTGGCCGCCGTTGCCGATGCCGTGAAGGTCGCCGACGTGGTGATGATTTTGTTGCCCGACGAGCAGATCGCATCGGTTTATACCCAAGACATTGCCCCTCACCTTAAAACTGGTGCATCGCTGGTGTTTGCCCACGGTTTCAATATTCACTATGGTCTGGTCACCCCCCGTCCCGAGCAAGATGTCTGGATGGTGGCCCCCAAGGCCCCGGGCCACACGGTGCGCGGTACCTATGTGCAAGGCGGCGGTGTTCCGCAGTTGATCGCCATTCACCAAGATCATTCGGGCAACAGCCGTGCTCTGGCCCTGAGTTACGCGGCTGCCAATGGCGGCGGCAAGGCTGGCATCATTGAAACCACCTTTCGTGAAGAAACCGAAACCGACCTGTTTGGTGAACAAGCCGTGCTGTGCGGTGGTACGGTTGAATTGATCAAGGCCGGTTTTGAAACTTTGGTGGATGCCGGTTATGCCCCCGAAATGGCCTATTTTGAATGTCTGCATGAGCTTAAATTGATCGTCGATATGATCTATGAAGGCGGTATTGCCAACATGAATTATTCGATCTCCAATAACGCTGAATATGGCGAGTATGTAACTGGCCCGCGCATCATTAACCCCGCCTCCAAAGATGCGATGCGCCAATGCCTGAAGGATATTCAGACCGGTGAATATGCCAAGAGTTTTATTCTCGAAAATCAAGCCGGAGCGCCCACCCTGCTCAGTCGTCGTCGCCTGACTGCCGAGCATCAGATCGAGCGCGTTGGCGAGTCCCTGCGGGCCATGATGCCTTGGATCAAAAAGAACAAGCTGGTGGATCCCACACGCAATTAAGGTAAGCTGCAAGGCAGGCTATAAGGTAAGTTGTATGGACGATGACGCAGACCTTGTCACGGTGAGTAAACGTCGCAAGGGTATTTACATCCTGCCTAATCTTTTTACCCTTGCTGCCTTATTTGGCGGGTTTTATGCCATTGTGATGGCCATTGATGGGCGGTTTGAACATGCCGTACTGGGCTTGTTTTGCGCCATGGTGCTCGATAGCCTGGACGGCAGGGTGGCCCGCATGACCCACACCCAAAGTGCCTTTGGCGAGCAGATGGACTCTTTGTCAGACATGGTGTCTTTTGGTGCGGCACCGGCGCTGGTGGCCTATGTGTGGGCGCTCAAGGGCCTGGGGCGCTGGGGGTGGATTGCGGCGTTTGTCTATTGCGCCTGTGCTGCGCTGCGACTGGCCCGCTTTAACGTCAATACCGGTGTGGTGGACAAGCGGTATTTTCAGGGACTGCCCTCACCCGCTGCTGCGGCTTTGGTGGCGGGGTTAATCTGGGTGACAACCGACCTGGGCATTGGGGGTAGTGCGATGGCCTGGCCGATGTTTGGGGTGTCTTTGTTTGCCGGATTGACCATGGTGACCAATGTGCCGTTTTACAGCTTCAAGGACTTTCACATGAAGCGCAGTGTGCCGTTTGTGGTGATCGTGCTGATCGCCATGGGTATCGCCGTCATCAACATCGCCCCGCCTGTGGTGTTGTTTGGTTTGTTTTTGCTGTATGGTTCAAGCGGCTACGTCACGTATTTTCGGCGCAAGGCCAAGGGTATTCCCACCAGCGTGATCAGCACATCAACCGATGAGCCTGATGAATGTGACTTGCACCGGTGATTGGACTGACGCAAAACCGCTCATGCGTTGATACGTCGACTTGCAGTACTGTATTATTTTGCGTAAGCTTTCAAATGGCGACCAAGTGATGAATATGCAACTATTACAGAGCGCAAGTGCGCTCAACACCGACGAGCAGATTGAGCTGGTACAGGCCATTTGGAATGGTATTGTTTGTCGTGGTGTCGCACCATCATTGACCCCATCGCAAAAAACGGAACTTGACCTCCGTCTTGCCGACTATTTGGCCCATCCTGACGATGTCATTCCTTGGAGCGAAGTCAAAGCCGCTGCTTTTGCCCATTTCGGGCCATGAGTCTGCCTGACTCTAGCTGGATTGATATTTCAATAAATTACCTACTCAATAAGTCCTATAAATATAGCATTCTACGCACGATTGACGTGCATCATTGCTTTATTGATAAAAATTATTGCGTTCTTAATTTATTGTAGGTTTATTGTAAATTTGACACACAACATTCATTCTTACACTTTGGGTAGGGCTGCCGGTCTTGTCCTGCTCAGACATCGCTGCCGCCTTGAATCAATCGCTCGGTTGTCGCAACCGCATAGGCTGCAGCGGCCTCATTACGCAAGGCTATGGCCGTGATCCAGACCTCCAGCAGAGCCGTCTTTGACCATGCGTTTATCGAGCCAGCCCATCTGCTGGCCGCCATGCTTAAGCATGATGTTCATGCCAACTGAAAACTTGCTTACCCGATGTTTAACAGCAAAAAAAACCATATTGAGATCAACAACATACGAGCGGCTTTTGCACAACAAAAAACCGCACCGCGCTAACTCATTGAATCTAATAGCTATTTTTGACCGCTTGTTAAAGATGGGTTACCATGATGGTTCGATTACTCAAACATTTGACTAATATTGATTGATGAATTAGTTCATTGACACAAAAATGGCAAAAAAAGAGCTTTTTAGGTGCCTTTGGGGTGTGCAAAGAAAACGTTCGTTTGATTGACATTGATTCCACGGTAAATTTAATTATCTCCACTTTAGACATTCAGCACATCATGAAGAGCTAACTTGTTGATTTCTAATAACAATGTAGAAAAAGTTCTGATTCCGTCAAGTCATTGATTTTGTTCAATAAATCTTCGAGAGTCTAAAGTGGAGTTTAATTATGACCCGTCTGACAAAGGACGGAACCGGCCAGCAAGGATTTTTCACTCGATATCTGCAACGTACCCATTAAAGTACAGTTTATACTTACTTGCATCGATCCAATACAAATGAGTTCTCGTATATACACAATTTTAGCAACAGTATGGATTTTCGCAGCATATTTGGCTGGACAAAATATTGCAGTGCTTCCATTTTGGTTTGTTGTCATCAGTGTTTTCATATTTGCAGTACCAGTTGCTATCTCGGGTATCTATTGCAGCGCAGTCAATCATACGCGAATGATGTCGTACTACAAAACAAGTGGTTTGTTTTTTATGCTATTTTCTGGTCGCCTAATTCGATCTATTGTGTGGGTGATTTGGGCACTGACAAGTTCGTTTGCAATGCTGCTACAGTTTTCCACTTACTCGGGGCTAGAGTGGATGACGTTAGTGCTTGCGATTCCGGCATTTTGGTACACACATAAACTTTGCAACAAAGTTTTTTCGAGCGAGTTGAAAAAACGCTATGTGATTTCTAGCTTCGCGATCACCTGGGCTCGCTGGCTTTGCCCCGTTTTGCTCGTTGTCGTGTATGCCATTTTGGTTTCAATGTTTATAGAGAACCAAAACTACACATCCTTGGCTGAAGCAGTGGCTGCAACGCGGGTCAACACCCCTGAAATTGCTGGCAGTTCGGTCGTTCAGCTTGCTTTGTTTTTTGTCTCTTTCCTGGATGGAACAAAAGCGTATTTGGGTAGCACGTTGAAGCAGTTTGGGGAGAATGTCCCCCTGCTGTTGATCATTCTTGGAAGCTTTATGGTTTTTTTTAACGCGTCGGCAACTTTTGCAAGTTTTGTCATACCACGCATGGAATACCGCAGAGTATTCGGGCCAATATCGGATGAGGAGGTGCCACCTACGCTGACTAGAGCCAGGGTGGCCATTGCCTCTGCGGTCGTGACAATCGTCACTTTATTTATTTACGTTCCTGTATTTGCTAATTTTGAAGATGTGGCACGCGCTAATCCTAGATTTATCGAACTTCTTAGGAATGCTCAACTTAAAGTTGAGAAGATTGATGATGCGTTTTACCGGCACGGTACCATGAAGGCGATAGAGTTGGCACAAGCAGCTTCACTAGGCAAAATTAACGTTTCTCGCACCGTCTTGAATGAGAAGATTGATCGTGCCTTTAATCAAATGGAATCTAACGTTGACGATTACCTAGACTGGTATTACAGCCTGTCTGGTGAATACACGCGGCTTGCAAAACTGATGACGGGTGAAATCGAAAAGTACATGGAAGACCAACTTGCCGAAAAATTGAAACAAGAGGATGCCCTCAAACCAGTCCTTGCCGGAATAGAAATTGCATTGGCAAACTCCAAGGAGATCACTGATGAGTATCAGAAAAACGTGAAAAACATATTGGGGCTTCCCACTTAAAGCGGGACAGAGATGAAGTCGCATGCCGATTCAGATGAATTCAGATGCCGGTGCTTGTTACTATTCCTTCTATGCAAAAAAACTCCAAGACCGAAGCCATACGACACGCAAGTCACGCACTACTGCTGCATATTGAGGGCAAATGCAAGCAAA
>CAIJOK010000041.1 GCA_903822205.1 uncultured beta proteobacterium
ATCCAATGACACCTGCGGATCATGGGCAATGATCAAACGCAGTTTGTTCCAACAGGCCTCACCCATGATTTCTTCTTTGGCCAGCAGACATCGCTCAGAGTGAAACGGCTCAAGCAAATCAACGAAGTCCCCATAGCGCCGCCCCGGCACTGCCAAAATGAATTCAAGCTTGCGACCTCCAGGCAGCACAATTTTCTGAAAATCGGTCAGGTTCTTTGTGGACAGCAAGCCCCGGTCAGCTACTGCGATGACGCGTTTGATGGGAAAGCTTGCGACAACCTTTTCAATCACACCTTTGATGGTGGTCACCTCCGCCGTATTGCCGTCAAACACCTCGTGGTAGAGCGGCAATCCATCAGAAGTCTGCACTACACCGAGCATGACTTGGCGTGCCACCACGCCTTCTTTGGCCATGCCATAGTGGCGCAAGTCCCCTTCCTGCTCAGACAAACCCGCAGCCCGAATGGTGGTCATGTCATAAAAAACCATGGCTAGGTCTTGATCGACCAAAGGCCGTAGTAGGCCAGACATCACATCGGCAACTTCGCTTTTGTGGTCAATCAATGCATCCATGGCACGCAGCAGATGCTGATGATCAATAGATTCCAGAGAAGTACCCGGCAGGGCCACGGTCTCCAGCCACCGTAGCACACCCAGCTTGGAGTCGGGGTCACACAGGCGGTTGAACACCATCACACGGGTCAGGGCTTCAATGTCAATGCTGTGGCGGGTGTGACGAAACACAGTACGTAGGCTATCAAAACCCAAAGCGTTCCATAGCTCAGTAAGCGTCCAGACATCGCCAAAGTTACGGGCGGCATCAAAACTCAAGGTCGGTGGAACACTTGGCGGCGCAGCGACAGCAGTGGGTTGGCCGGTGACGCGTTGCAAGCCAGAGATGACCGACTTGAGTTCGGTGTTGAGCTGGTCGAGACGGCCAAGGGTTGCAACGGTGCGCTGTTTGGGGCGGCCAGTGGTGGCATCACGGTACGCCTCGACGAGCTGGACGTAGCGGTTTGGGCCGGAGCGGGTAAGTTTGATGAACACTCCACTACTTTATCACAGCATTTCAAAGGTAGAACAAGGCATGAAATGACAAATCGTGCCATTACAAAATTTTGAATTTAGCGGGTTGAACCGTTGATTTCACTGAGGGTGGGGGTGATTTGGGGCACATAGCTGTCGAACCCGGGTGAACAGTCATTGATGCCTGCACGTTTTGGAAGACATTCCCACGCAGGAGCGTGGGAACGATAAAACATCAACCGTTACATATGTGTTTACCGGCACGAAAGGTGTTGGAGCAAAATTGACCCAAAACCCCAAGCCATTACCCAGTTTCAACGTGCCGAAATCCTTGTAGCTCTTGCTCTGAATATAGCTTGCCAACGTGTTGTTCGTCGCCAGCGATGGTGAGTAAAAATACCAAGCACTATTGACATTGTCCCAAGCCCAAAGTGTGGTGATATTCCCCACATTGGTACTGAAGGCTGCCGGCCCTAAGTCGTCTGCGGTGGCTACAAGATTCCAGCCGGTGACAAGATTTTTGGCTGTAAGCGAGAAGCCTGGACCACTCAGGATACTAAGGGTAACCGGGGCCGTTGCATTCACCCAAAAGCCTTCTTTTTGCCCTATGCCGGTTAAAACATCATAGCCTTTGGCTGTAGCGTAGGATGCCAATTCAGCCGTGGTCATAGAGGGAGCGTAGAAAACCCACTTGCTTGCGGTTTTGTTCCACTTCCACACTGTTTTGATTTTGGTTGCATCGCCAAACGTCGTGGCCACGTCTATCGGTGATGCACCGCTAAGCTACTGACCACAAGTTTCATACGTATGTTTTGCTGTAAGTGGTTGATTTATATGATGCGTCAGTTTGCTATACGTATCTAATTTGTGATTCGTAACTTATTGCCCAGCAGACTCCAGCCGGTAGGCAGGTTAAGTGCAGTCTGAGCAAAAGCACCACTTGCCATTGTCAGCACAATCAAAAAAAGCAAAAATTTGTCAAAACAAGCGATGAATCTAGGGCTGCGCATGTTGAAAACTCCGTGAATTTGTTGAAAGAACTATCAGGTGACCGTAACGAAATTCTAATTTCGCTCTGCCTATCTCCAACTCCCGGTTTTCTGTGTAGCCGCGTCACATCGGTTATTCAATTCGACTGTTCCAACTCAACCTCACACGACAAGGCCAGCCATTGGTCTTCCAGCGTTTTGAGTTCATCATGGATGGCCTTTAAGCGCTGGCCCAATCGGGCTACTTCGTGGTCATGGTGGGACGATGCAGGTGACTGGCACAACAGCCCTTCAAGGGCCGTGCCCTCGGCGTTCAAGGCCGTCATGCGGGCCTCCACGTCGATCAGCTTGCGCTTTTGCTGGGTCTTGGACGCGGGCCGTGGCCTGGCGTTTGCAGCAATCGGTATCAAACGCGGGGCCTTGGTTTGATCGGCGAGGGCCTCTCTCTGACGCTTGGCCTCGTTTTGCAGATAGCGCTGGTAGTCATCCAGGTCGCCGTCAAACGGGGCCACCCCACCGCGTGACACCAGCCAAAACTCGTCACAGACCGACCGCAGCAGCGCACGGTCATGGCTGACCAGCATCAGGGTGCCTTCAAATTCGTTCAGCGCAACCGCCAGGGCCTCTCGCGTGGCCAGGTCCAGGTGGTTGGTGGGTTCGTCCATCAGCAGCAGATTAGGGCGTTGCCAGACCATCATGCACAGCACCAGGCGTGCCTTTTCGCCGCCGCTCATACTGCCTACGGCCTGTTTGACCCTGTCACCGCTAAAGTTGAAATTGCCCAAAAAACTGCGCAGGTCTTGCTCACGCGTGGCCTGCCCGGACAGCTTGCCGGCGGCAACCACGTCTTTGGCCAATCGGATCATGTGCTCAAGCGGCGTGTCCTCGGGTTGCAGGACATCCAGCTCTTGCTGGGCAAAGTAACCGATGTTCAGGCCCTTGCCCTCGGTCATCTCACCGCTGATGGCGGTCAAGTCACGGGCGATGGTCTTGACCAAGGTTGATTTGCCCTGGCCGTTGGCCCCCAAAATACCGATGCGCTGACCCGCTAGGATAGACCGGCTCACCCGATGAACGACCACCGTGGGCGGGGTGTCAGCCGGTGCGTGGTCCGGGGCTGGGTAGCCAAAGCTCACATCCGTCATGGTCAGCATGGGGTTTGGCAGGTGGACGGGGGCCTTGAATTCAAAAGTGAAATCGGCTTCGGACAACAACGGCGCAATTTTGGTCATGCGGTCCAGTGCCTTGACGCGGCTTTGGGCCTGTTTGGCCTTGCTGGCCTTGGCCTTGAACCGGTCGATGAACTTTTGCAGGTGGGCGATTTGGTCTTTTTGTTTGGCCAGCGCTGCCTGTTGCAGTTGCATCTTCTCGGCACGCATGTCCTCAAAACGGCTGTAATTGCCGCCATAGCGCACCAGTTTGGCGGCATCAATGTGCAGGGTGACGCGGGTGACGGCATCCAAAAACTCGCGGTCATGGCTGATGACGATCAGGGTGCCTGCATAACGCTGTAGCCAGGCTTCAAGCCAAACCAAAGCGTCCAGGTCCAGGTGGTTGGTCGGCTCATCCAGCAGCAGCAAGTCGCTGGGACACATCAGCGCCCGGGCCAGTTGCAGACGCATGCGCCAGCCGCCCGAAAAGCTATTGACGGGTTTTTGCAGGTCAGCAGAGGCAAAACCCAGCCCCAAAATCAGCGACTGCGCCCGCGATGGTGCATCGTGGGCACCGGCATCGTGCAGGGCGATATGGGCATGGGCCATGCGGTCATAGTCGTCGGTGGCATCAGCCGCAGCCACCTCTTGCTGCGCCGCCAACAGGATGGCATCACCTGCCATCACAAAGTCCGTGGCGGGCTGTGGGGTCTCAGGCATATCCTGCGCCACCTGCCCTACGCGCCACTGGGCAGGCAGGGTGTAGTGACCGGCATCTTCGGTCAGTGTGCCATTGAACAAGGCAAACAGTGATGATTTGCCAGCACCATTGCGACCGACCAGTCCCACTTTGTCACCCGGGTTGATGGTGACGCTCACACTGTCCAGCAAAACCCTCACACCTCGGCGCAGGGTTAAGTTATCGAGGGTAATCAAAGAGATGTTCTCAAGGGCAAATAGGGCGCATAGGGCAAATTAAGCCAATTGAGATAGCAAAGCAGCCCGCGTTAGCAAGGCCACACAGTCCTCACCTGCGCTGGTTTCAAGCCAAACCACTTCAAGCCTGGGAAATGCCGTCAAAAAATTGGCGTGCTCATGGCCAATCTCAAGCACCAACAGGGCATCCGTGCCCATTTGCGCGGGTGCATCGGCCAACAGCCGCCGGATGAAGTCCATGCCGTCGCTGCCGCCATCCGCATTGCCGTCGAGTGCCATGGCGGGTTCGGCCTGGTATTCGGGGGGCAGACAGGCCATGCTTTGGGCGTTGACATAGGGGGGGTTGCACAAAATCAGGTCGTAATGGCTGCCGGTCTTTGGGATGCCATCACATTGGCGCACGGCGATGCGGTCGTGCAATCCGTGTCGGTCGATGTTGATGTGCGCGACCTCTAGCGCTGGGGCGCTGATGTCAGAGGCCTGCACCTTGACATCGGGATAGACCATGGCGGCGATGATGGCCAGACTGCCGTTGCCGGTACACAAATCCAGCACACGATGGAAAGATTCGCCCAACCAATAGTCCAGGTGGCCTTCCATCAAGACCTCGGCGATCAGCGATCGGGGCACTGCGGAGCGTTCATCAACAAAAAACGACACGCCTTGGAGCCAGGCCTCGTGCATCAGGTAGGCGGCAGGCCTTCGGGTGGTGATGCGAGCGGTAACCAGGGCATCGACACGCGCTTGCTCTGCGGGGGTTAAAAGCCTTTGGGCGGATGACTCATCGGCATCCAGCGACGTATCCAGGGGCAAGCCAAGCCGCCATAACACCAGCCAAGCGGCCTCATCAAAGGCACAGGTGGTGCCATGACCAAAGACCACGCCCGCCTGTGCCAACCGATCTGCAGCGGTCTGTACGCATGACTGCAAGGAAAGTGGTGGGGTGACCGCAGGGGTGACTCGGGATGAAGGCATGGTGATGTGTCCGAAAGGGTCTGACTGAAACCGGTGGCTGAGGGCAGCCTTGTAGCCTGGATGGCGTGCAACAGAATCCAGGGCGTTTGTGTTGGCCCCCGTATTCCGCGTCGCTTGATACGGGTTACAGGTTCATTGTTTCACGTTCAGGGATCTGCTGAATTCTCTCTTTAAGCTTGGGGCTGACATGAAAGGTGACAACGCGGCGTGCCTGAATGGGGACAGATTCGCCGGTTCGGGGGTTGCGACCGGGCCGTGGGGGCTTGGTGCGGATCTGAAAATTACCAAAATTGGCCATCTTGACATCGTCGCCCGCAATCAGATGTTCGCTCATGATGTCAAAAAAGGCATCAACCAGGTCTTTGGATTCTCGTTTGTTGAGGCCGATCTGCTCAAAAAGCACATCAGCCAGCGTGGCCTTGGTCAGTGCATTGCCGTCGTCTTCAGTTTCGGAAAGTTCGCCAGGGGGGGTAGGGGGCTTGGTAGAGGGCTTCATCGTGAACTCCATTCGTGTGAATCAAAATTATGCACGCTGGCGCGCACCTAAACGCTTTGTCAAAGAGGCCAAGACATCTGCGACGATCGGGTCAATTTGGCCCTCGGACAAGGAAGCGCTCTGCGACCCCAGCGTTAACCGTACCGCCATGCTTTTTTCGGTTGCACCTACAGCACCGGGCAAGTCAGAATCCACGTGATGAGGCTGTGGTCGGTAGATGTCAAACAGGGTGGCATCTTGCAACACGCCGTTGGTGGGGGTCTGCCAAATAGCTTGCATCAGCGCTTGGTGCGTGACAGATTCAGGGACGACAACGGCAATGTCGCGTGCCACCGTCTGCCATTTGGATACCGGCGCAAAACAGGGCACACGCCGAACCAGTACGGCATCCAAATCAAGCTCAAACATCACCGGTGCATAAGGCAGGTCGTACACCTGCCGCCATTGGGGGTGAAGCTCGCCCACAAAGCCGATAGCACGGTCATCCAGCATGACCTTGGCGCAGCGCCCCGGGTGCATGGCGGGGTGATCTGCGGGAGCAAACTGCAAGGCCAAAGAAGGTGACAGCAAAGCCAATAGGTCGCCCTTGATGTCGTAAAAATCCACACGGCGGTCGTCAGCACTCCAGCTTGGTGCCGATGCCCCGCCTGCGGCCAATGCAGCGATTCGCATGGGTTGGTCAAACCCCTGCACCGTGGTGTCCGTGTGGGCGATGGCGGGGTTGCGCAAAAAAACCCGGCTCATTTCAAACACCCGCACCCGGTCGGCCTTGCGGTCAAGATTGAACTTTAAAACCTGCAATAGCGAACCCAGCAAAGACGAACGCATCACGCTCATCTGACTGGCAATGGGGTTTTGCAGGGTGATCGGATCGGCGTTGCCGGCCAAATCACGCTCCAGGCGTTCCTCCACAAAGCTGTAGTTGAGGGTCTCAAAATAACCCAATGCCGCCATCGAACGGCGCACATCAAACGCACTGCGCACGGCTTCAGGCCTGACCCGAGCGGTCACAGGGGCCAAAGGCGGGGTGTGAGGCAATTGGTTGTAGCCCACCATGCGGGCCACTTCTTCGATCAGGTCTTCTTCAATCTGAAGGTCAAAACGCCAGGATGGCACGGTCACAGACAGCACGCCGTCGCTCTCAGTGACCGACAGACCCAGATCGGTCAGTGCCCGAGCGCATTGCGATGGGGTCAGCGTCATGCCGATCACCTTGGCGGCCCGCGCCACCCGCAAACTGACCACCGGCCTGACCGGCAGATTGACAGCGTGGTCATCGACAGGGCCGCAGGCGGTTTTGTCTGTGCCGCAGATGTCCAAGATCAAGCGCGTGATGCGTTCGATGGTAGTCACGGCCAACTCAGGGTCAACGCCGCGCTCAAACCGGTGACCGGCATCGGTGGCCAGGTTAAACCAGCGTTGCCGACCAGCAATGGCCTGTGGCCACCAAAAAGCGGCCTCAATGTAAATGTTTTGGGTCTGGTCACAGACGGCAGTGTCGTGACCCCCCATGATGCCGGCCAAAGACTTTGGCCCCCGTCCATCGGCGATCACGCCCAGGCGATCATCTGCTGTCACGGTGCAGCCGTTCAACAGCTTGATCTGCTCACCCGGCTGACCCCAGCGCACGTGCAGGCTGCCACTGACTTGGTCCAGGTCAAAGATATGCGAGGGCTGTCCCATCTCAAACATGACGTAATTTGAAATGTCCACCAGGGGCGACACGCTGCGCTGGCCACAGCGCTGCAAGCGGTCGATCATCCAGGCCGGTGTGGCTGCGAGAGGGTTGATGTGATGGATCACACGGCCTGTGTAGCGGCCACACAGATCAGGGGCATGAAGGGTGACGGGATGAATGTGGTCAATCGTCGCAGGGACGGCGGCAGACACAGGGGCCGTCAAAGGTGCCCCCGTCAGGGCTGAAAGCTCTCGAGCCACGCCGTAAATGCTCAAGCAGTGCGCCAGATTGGGGGTGAGTTTGAGCGTGACCAGCGTGTCGTCCAGGTTCAAAAAGGCGCGGATGTCCTGCCCCACCGGCGCACCAGTGGCAAGCTCAAGCAAACCGGCTTGTTGCAAGGGGTCTGTGCCCAATCCCAGCTCAGCAGCCGAGCACAACATGCCAAAGCTTTCGACACCACGCAGTTTGCCCACCTTGATCTGAAAAGGTTTGCCATCGTCTCCTGGGGGCAAAACAGCCCCGACGAGCGCACAAGGTACCTTGATGCCAACACGTGCATTGGATGCACCGCAGACGATGGTCAGATGATCAGGGCGGCCCACATCCACCTGGCACACCCGCAACCGGTCGGCATTAGGATGTTGGATGGCCTCGGTGATTTGGGCGACCACCACCTGGCTAAAGGGCAGTGCCACGGGGCGCAAGTCCTCAACCTCCAGACCGGCCATGGTCAGGGTGTCGGCGATCTGCGCAGCAGAGAGAGGGGGGTTGCAAAACTCTCGCAACCATGAAATGGGGAATTGCATAAGGCCTTGATCAGCAAAAATCAGCAAAAATCAGGAAAACTGTGACAAAAATCGAAGGTCATTTTCAAAAAACAAACGCAGATCATTCACCCCATAGCGCAGCATCGTCAGGCGGTCCGGCCCCATGCCAAAGGCAAAGCCCAAATAGCGCTCAGGGTCAAGGCCCATGTTGCGGATGACGCTGGGGTGAACCTGGCCGGCACCGGCCACTTCAAGCCAGCGTCCGGCCATCGGCCCGGATGCAAACTGAATGTCGATCTCGGCGCTAGGCTCGGTAAAGGGGAAAAAGCTGGGCCTGAAGCGCAACGCTAGGTCTGCGGACTCAAAAAAACTGCGACAAAACTCGGTAAATACGTATTTCAGGTCTTTGAAGCTGATGTCGTCGCCCACCCACAGGCCCTCGCATTGGTGAAACATAGGCGAATGCGTGGCATCGCTGTCCACCCGGTAGGTGCGACCAGGGGCAATCACCCGAATGTCTGGCATATCACCCGAGAACAATTCGCCTGCATCTGACGAGGGGTTGGCAGCCATACCGGCATCATGGGCAGTGTGGGCCAAGCGATGCCGTTGAACGTGCTGAACGGCATACCTGATCTGCATGGGGCTGGTGTGGGTTCTGAGCAGCACAGGCACCAAGTCGGTGCTGCCTTGCACATAAAACGTGTCGTGCATCGACCGCGCAGGGTGGTCGGCAGGCGTATTGAGCGCCGTAAAGTTAAACCAGTCCGATTCGATCTCGGGGCCGTCAGCTGTGTCAAACCCCATCGATGCAAAAAAAGCCGCGATGCGTTCCAGGGTGAGCGACACCGGATGCAGACCGCCCTGCCCTCTTGGGCGACCAGGCAAAGTCACGTCCAAGGCCTCGGCCTGCAATTGTGCTTGCAGTTCAAGCTCAGCCAGGGCCTGCCTGCGGGCGTTCAGTGCGGCCTCAATGCCCTGCTTGGCCGTGTTGATGGCAGCACCGCGCAGTTTTTTGTCGGCCACCGACAGCGATGCCAGGCCGCGCATCAGCTCGGTGACCAAGCCTGATTTGCCTAAAAATCGGGCCTTTGCGTTTTCAAGGTCTGCGGGCCTTTCCGCCTGTGCAAAGGCTGCTTGGGCGCTTTCAACCAAAGTTTGCAAGTCGTTCATACATTCTTAACCACAAAAAAGCCAGAGCCACCTTGGCCCTGGCCTTTTATTCAAAGTGACACCGTTTGCAGGTCACGCACAAGCGCGCAGGCGCTCAGGCGGACAGTCCAGCCAGTTTGGCCTTGACCTGATCGACGATGGCCGTAAACGCCGGCATATCGTGAACAGCCATGTCGCTCAAAACCTTGCGGTCAATATCGATACAGGCTTTTTTGAGGCCGTTGGCCAGTTGGCTGTAGGTCATCCCGCACAGACGGGCGGCGGCGTTGATACGGGCTATCCATAACTGGCGAAACACGCGCTTTTTGGCACGGCGGTCGCGATAGGCATACTGGCCGGCTTTCATCACCGCTTCTTTGGCAATGCGATAAACATTGCCACGGCGACCACGGAAACCTTTGGCGAGATCTAAGACTTTTTTGTGACGGGCATGGGCCGTTACACCACGTTTGACGCGAGGCATGTGAATACTCCTTGTTCGTTGTTAATCAGATACCACGACCGGGCAGCATCTGTGCGATGTGACCCCTATCGGTCGCATGCACAGCCACAGATCCGCGCAAATGGCGTTTGTTTTTGGTGGTCTTCTTGGTCAAGATATGACGTTTGAAGGCTTGACCGCGTTTGACGGTACCACCGGGCCGAACGCGAAAACGTTTTTTCGCGGCACTCTTGGTTTTCATTTTGGGCATGAAGATGCTCCTGTTTTATGGGCGATCGTGAGGCGTTTGCAAACGGTTTGCAAACTTGATGGCCCCGAGACCCTGTTGGCGACGGGGGTGAACCCGTCGTGTGGCAAAAAAAGACTTGCCACACATTGACAAGCTGCGACAACCGTAGCGCAGCTTGCAAAACTGTCAGGCGGGTGCAAGGGCTTCGGGTGCAGAGGCTTTGGGGGTAGATTTCTTCTTGGAGGGCGCGATCATCATGATCATCTGGCGGCCTTCGAGTCTGGGAAATTGCTCGATCACGATCAGGTCACTCAAGTCATCGCGAATGCGGTTGAGCAGCGCTATGCCCAAATCCTGGTGGGTGATCTCGCGGCCCCTGAAACGGAGCGTGATCTTGCACTTATCACCCTCGGCCAAAAATCGCTTGATGTTGCGCATCTTGATGTGGTAGTCACCATCGTCGGTGCCAGGGCGAAACTTGATCTCCTTGATCTCGATGACGGTCTGTTTGGCCTTGGCCTCTGCGGCTTTTTTTTGCTCTTGGTATTTGAACTTGCCGTAGTCCATCAAGCGACAGACGGGGGGGGTGGCGGTGGCGGCGATCTCAACCAGATCGACATCCAGCTCACCGGCCATCCGCAGGGCATCGGTCAGACTGACCACGCCAAGGGGTTCATTTTCAAGCCCAGAGAGACGAACCTCGGGCACCATGATTTCCCGATTCAATCGGTGTTTGCGTTCTTCGCGCTGACGGCGATCTCGAAATTCGGTAGCGATGACTTCATCCTTCAAAAAAACACTACGACAATAGTAGCAAAACAGCACACCCTACAAGCAGGGTGCAACCCAAGGGGGCGGATGATAACTGCCAGATTAAGCGAAAGAACGCTGGGGCAGGTCCGCAGAAATATGACGCAAAAAGTCGGACAAGGGCATAGAACCAAGGTCTTTTCCGCCCCGTGCGCGGACAGAGACAGCACCTGCTGCCATTTCCTTGTCGCCCACGACGATCAAGTAGGGCACTTTTTGCATGGCATGCTCCCTGATTTTATAAGTAATTTTTTCATTTCTCAGGTCAAGATCCACCCTAAAACCTTGATTTTGCAAAGCATTTGCCACGTTGCGGGCATAGTCGGCCTGGGCATCGGTGATGTTGAGCACCACGGCCTGAACAGGAGACAGCCACGTGGGCAGAGCGCCCGCGTTGTCCTCGATCAAAATGCCGATAAAACGCTCAAGGCTGCCTACGATGGCGCGGTGCAACATCACCGGTCGGTGACGTGCGCCATCCAGGCCCACATACTCGGCATCCAGGCGCTCGGTCATAAAAAAATCCACCTGAATGGTGCCGCACTGCCACGGGCGACCCAAAGCGTCCTTCAGGGTGTATTCAATTTTGGGACCATAAAAAGCACCTTCACCCGGGGTAAGCTCAAAGGCACAGCCCGAGGCACGCAGGCTCTCGATTAGCGCGTGTTCGGCCTTGTCCCAGCTTTCGTCAGACCCAATGCGCTTGTCAGGACGTGTGGCAATTTTGTAAATGATGTCCGTAAAACCAAAGTCCGCATAGACACGTTGCAGTAGCGCAGTAAAGGCTGCACATTCGGCCAGTATTTGGTCTTCGGTGCAAAAAATATGACCGTCATCCTGCGTAAAACCGCGCACCCGCATGATGCCGTGCAAGCCGCCTGACGGCTCATTGCGGTGGCATTGTCCAAATTCGCCATAACGCAGCGGCAGGTCACGGTAGCTTTTGATGCCCTGTTTGAAGATCAAAATATGACCCGGGCAGTTCATTGGCTTCAAGGCATATTCGCGTTTTTCAGACTCGGTGACAAACATGTTTTCACGGTATTTGTCCCAGTGGCCGGTTTTTTCCCACAGACTTTTGTCGATGATCTGCGGGCCTTTGACTTCACGGTAGCCGTTGTTGCGATAGACCTGACGCATGTATTGCTCGACGATTTGCCACAGCACCCAGCCCTTGGGGTGCCAAAACACCAGCCCCGGGGCGTGATCGTCGATATGAAACAAATCCAGCAACCGGCCCAGCTTGCGGTGGTCGCGCTTTTCGGCCTCTTCAATCAGCGTCAGGTGCTGCTGCAAATCATCGCGGGTCGCCCACGCTGTGCCATAAACGCGTTGCAGCATCTCATTGCGATGGTCGCCGCGCCAATAGGCACCTGCCAGTTTGGTCAGCTTAAAGTGCTTGAGATGTCCCGTGCTGGGGACGTGCGGGCCACGGCACAAGTCCTCAAACTGGCCCTCGCGGTACAAGGACACCGCTTGATCAGCCGCAATGCTGCCGATGATCTCGGCCTTGTAATGCTCGCCTAGCCCTGTGAAATACGCCACAGCCTCATCGCGTGGCAACACCCTGCGAACGATGGTCTCGTCCCGCGCTGCCAGTTCGGTCATCTTTTTTTCGATAGCAGCCAAATCGTCAGGCGTAAAGGGGCGCTTGTAAGAAAAATCGTAAAAAAAGCCGTTTTCAATCACCGGCCCAATGGTGACCTGGGCATCGGCAAACAGCGTTTTGACGGCGTAGGCCAGCAAATGCGCCGTGGAATGCCGAATCAGTGACAAGCCGTCGGCATCTTTGGCGGTCACGATGGACAACGCGCAGTCTGTTGTTATCGCGTAGCTGGTATCCACCAGTTGGCCGTTGACCCTGCCGGCCAAAGCGGCCTTGGCCAGGCCTGCGCCGATAGAACGCGCCACATCGGCCACTGTGACAGGGACCGGATAACTGCGGCAAGCGCCGTCGGGTAGCGTGATTTGAATCGGCATAAAAAACAGAAAAGGATGAGAAAAACTGGGGTTCCTAGTTTAGCGGCCCAGACGGCAGCGCCGGCAGACGTTTGCTGGACGATGCCGCTGCGACAGCCGATCGCATGAGAACGACGATCCCGCATTCCGCTTCGCTTCATGCGGGCTACCCTGCTATCAAAAAAGATTGTGCCAGTGCAATCAATGCTTCGTAAGATTGAAGCTCTTGTTCCTTGTTGGCAAAGGCTTTGCGTAGTTGGCTCAGTTCCATGTGCAGGTCTTTTGCCATTTCCTGCTCCAGCGAATCGCTCACGGCTTGTAGGCGCTGGCATAACTCAGTTACTTTGCTGGTAAATTCTGCCAACAGGCGCTGATGCACTCCGGTCAATGCCTTTTGCAGAGCCAGGCGCAGTTTGGCCATATCGTGGCTGCGCACTTCGGCGTTAAAGCAATCGCTGATGTTTTGGGCGGCATCACCGACATTCAGCACCAGCTCTGGCAGCTTCAGTTGGCGCAATGATCCTTCAAATGTTGCACGAAACGCGGCCGGTTCAAAACCTGAACTTCGCAGTCCGTCTGTCAGGTTCGCCGTAACTTGAGAAAGGTCACATAACGTGAAAAAACAACGTTTTAACGTGTTTTGCGTAAGTCCTACTAAAAGAGTAGGCAAGAATGAAGGGCGGCCCAGCGTTCGGTGGTGTCCCACGTTGACATACAGCACTGAACATGACGCGTCAAAAGTGATGATGTGCAATGAAAAAATCGCACACCCGCCACGTCAGCATGGCTTGCAGATCGCGTTTGGACAGCTTTGGACTGGATTTCATACCCAGCACGGCCTTGTACGTCAACGTGAGACACCACCCAGAAACGATTCAGATTGACCCTGAACGTATATCGTTCACCGCCACATTGAAGATTTTGCGTTGTCGTTTGCCGGAAATTCCCGCAAATCAGAGCCAAAACGCACTCGAAGATTGGTATCTCAAACTGGTGCAAGAAATTTCTGAAGAAGTAC
>CAIJOK010000042.1 GCA_903822205.1 uncultured beta proteobacterium
TGTCGGTGCGTCTGCGCCCCGATACACGCGAGCGTCTAGAGCTTGTCGCCGAGCGGTTGGGTGTCGCTTCTGCCACTGTCGCATCAATGGCAATCGGTCAATACGTGGCGGCGCAATACGCGGCTCTCACCGCATCGGAAAAGCAGGGCGAATCGATGGGTAAAGCCATCACTGATGCCCTGACTGAAATTTTTAAAAACCAACTTCCTGAAAGCGAAATTCCATGCTCATCCTCCAAGGCCTCCTTCGTGCAGCTACCACTATCGGCGGCGGAACCAACAAAAAAACCGGCGAAATCATTCCCGAAAGAAAAGTCCTCCAGGTCGAAACGCTCGACAGCCGCGGCCTTGTCGAAGTGAAGACCATCACTGTTCCAGATCTGAAACCCTTTGAAGGTAAAACGGGTCAAAAAATCCAGCTGTCTGTCCGTGCATGGGCAACTGGGGTGCCGGTCAATTTCATGTATGAAAACACAGTACAAGCGGCCTAACGCAGGACGGATCAGTGACATGCGCTTTAGCGCAGGCAGTGACCGGCCAGCGGTGGCCCCTGTACTTGATACATACAAACAATTGCTCCAACCCAATATCCATGCGGGTTTCCAGCGTTTTTAAGGGTCAAAAATGAAAATTGATTTTCTAAGGGGATGCCATGGCAGAAAAGCCCGACATTGACCCCAAAAGAGAAAACCCCGAACAGGTGGAGCTGGACGGGGTTTCAGAAGGTATCGAAGCACTGCCTGGACGGCTCAATCGGTACGGAAAAGCAAAGAAAGGCGCTATCGATGTTGCTGAGTATATCGGTACCATCCAGGAGCATCAAGGCATTGCACGTCGTGTCCAGTCATGCGGCGACTACTTGGTGTTTCGCCATTACTTCACGGTCGATCAGGTGAAGCTTCACGGTGCGCAGCTATGCATGGCACACCTTCTTTGCCCTCTGTGCGCCATCAGGAGGGGCTCTAAGGCGCTCAAAGCCTACTTGGACAGGTGGGAGGTCATCCGGGCCGAAAAAACGTCTCTGAGGCCGTTTCTGGTCACTTTGACGGTCAAGGATGGCCCCGACCTTGAAGAGCGCTTCAAGCACCTCCACAAGGGCCAGCGGGAACTATGGATGCGCAAACACAGGGGGAGGGGTTCACCTCTCGATGGTGTCGCTGGTGCCGTGTGGTCGTACGAGATCAAGCGCGGTAAAGGTTTAGGACTGTGGCACCCACATTTGCACATGATTGCTCTTGCTGAGAACCAACCAGACCAGCAGCAGCTCGCGGCCGAGTGGCACAACATCACCGGCGATTCGTTCATCGTCGATGTGCGTCCGATCAGTCAGGAAGACCCCGCAGAAGGCTTCATGGAGGTTTTCAAATACGCGGTGAAGTTCAGCGATCAGCCACCAGCTGACACGCTGCAAGCGTGGCTCACGCTCAAGGGAAAACGCTTGTTGGCAAGTGCTGGATGCTTTCGCGGGGTACCCGAACCCGAAGACCTCATGGACGATGCAACGGCGTTGGCTGATCTTCCCTTTGCCACGCTGTTTTATCGCTTCATGCAGGGACGTTACGCCCTCACCAACTGACAGACAAACCGGGGCCACATGAAGGCCGAATAGGCCTGCCCCGTAGGGCATGGGGTGGGGGTATGGGGCAACGGCCCCATGTCACCGCAACGATAGCCAATTGCCCCCACTTCACAGCCACAGAATCTCCGCATAGAATGCTTGTGTGTTCATCACGTATTACGGAGAGAAAATGGCAACTCAACTACCCGAAAAACAGCTTCGAGACTTCACTTTGTCGGTGCGTCTGCGCCCCGATACACGCGAGCGTCTAGAGCTTGTCGCCGAGCGGTTGGGTGTCGCTTCTGCCACTGTCGCATCAATGGCAATCGGTCAATACGTGGCGGCGCAATACGCGGCTCTCACCGCATCGGAAA
>CAIJOK010000043.1 GCA_903822205.1 uncultured beta proteobacterium
GTGATAGCCAAGACACGACAGAATATGTTGCTTGACGAGAGACGTGATCAATACAACACACTTGGATGGATAGGTCTTACAGAAATGGAAAACGATAGGCACAGGCCAGATGGCTGTAGGCGCGAATGTCTAAAGTTGAGTTAGAAGGGAAGATACGTCAGATAAAATTGCCGCTACAGTTTTTGAAGAATTCAGAAAAGATGAGTCTGGTCATTTTATAGCCGTTAAAGCTATTGAACAACTGATTGAATCTGTCAATGCAAAATATGTCGCGCTCTCTTATAGTTCTGGCGGTAAAGCAACATCTGTGGAACTCAATGAAATTCTTAATCGCCATGGAAAGTTAATAAAAACTATCGAGCTTGATTACAAAAGAAACGTCATGGCCGATATGAAATGGACCAATGAGTGGCTTAGAGACGCAGATGAGCCGAATCGTGAATTTATATTTTTGATTCACAAGCATGCATAGGAAAAGTTCATAGTTGCTGATCCAATTAGGGACATATCAGCTATTTTGAAAAATATCTTGATGTCCCGATCGACAGTCAGATCGTGCCAAGTCAGTTTCCATGCAGATCAGGATGTCTGAAACGACAACGTCTGGCTCTCGATGGCAGGCGCATTTTGTTCGTGACCCTCGACGATGGGCAACCATTTTTCAAGCATGGGCGCAAGTTCATGCAAGCGCAGTGGCTTGCTCAGGTAGTCGTCCATACCGGCTTCGAGACAGCGCTGGGCTTCCCCCTGCATGGCGTTGGCGGTAATGGCGATGATGGGCAGATGTGTGCCCGGCACTTCGGCTTCACGGATGGCCTTGGTCAGTGCAAAGCCATCCATGTGCGGCATGTGGCAGTCCGTGAGCAGCAAGGCGTAGAGGCCACTGCCCCATTTCTCGAGGGCGACCTGACCATCTTCGGCCGTGTCAGCGCAATACCCCAATAAGCGCAACTGCTCGCGCAGCACGTCCCGGTTGGTTTCGTTGTCCTCAGCCAGCAAGATCAGATGTCCGCTGGCTGCGGCCTCATCGAAGCTGGGCGCGCCAGATCGCAATCGCAGGCGCTTTTTGTGAGGCTGGTTCGATGCCACAGAGGTCAGAGGCGCTTCTTGCATGGGCAGCGCCACGGTAAATTCAGAGCCCTTGCCAGGGGTGCTTTGCACGGTAATCTGGCCGCCCATCAGCGTTACCAGACGGTGGCTGATCGACAGGCCCAGCCCAGAGCCGCCAAACTGGCGTGCCGTGCTGGCATCAGCCTGGGTGAAAGGCGCAAACAGCTTGGCAACCACCTCGGCGCTCATGCCAATGCCACTGTCACGCACGTGCAGCAGCACCGCCGCTTGGCCATCTGGCAACGCGGCTGGTTCCAGCGTCAACGTCACGCGGCCGCTTTGGCCCACTTCGGCCTCAGTGAACTTGATGGCATTGCCGATCAGGTTGAGCAGTACTTGTCGCAGGCGGGTCGGGTCCGCATAGATAGCAGCGGGTAAGTTGCTGGCCATCGTGAGTTGCAGGGTAATATTTTTGGCGCTGGCCGGGCCGTGCATAAGTTGCAACACGCTGTCAGCCAATTCCTTGAGCGACGTAGGAATGCGTTCAACGGTCAGTTTGCCGGCTTCGATCTTGGAGTAATCCAGGATATCGTTGAGGATGTGCAGCAGGGTTTGCGACGAATTGGCAATGGTGCTGAGCATGTGCTGCTGCTCAGGTGTCAGCGAGGTTTGCCGCAGGATGTCCACCATGCCGATCACACCGTTCATGGGGGTGCGAATTTCATGGCTCATGTTGGCCAGAAATTCTGATTTGGCCAGGTTGGCAGACTGGGCAGCGTCCTCAATGCGCTTGCGTTCGGTGATGTCGCTGTGGGTGCCACTGACCCGAATGGCACGACCGCTGGTGTCACGGGTGGCGCGGCCTCGGCTCAAAATAGAGCGCCATTGGCCGTTCTTGTGGCGCAGCCGAATAAGGGTCTCAAAAGGGACACAGGCATCTTGTAGGTGGGCCATCAGCTTCTGGTGGTAGGGCAACACATCGTCGGGGTGGGCCAAGGCATCCCAGACTTCGCGCACGGCAGGCAGTTCTTCCAGGGTGTAACCCAGCATGCTGGCCATACGTGGCGAATGGTAAAGCTCGGATGTCACCAGGTTCAAGTCCCAGATGCCCACGTCTGCACCTTCTACAGCCAGGGTTAAACGAAGCTCTCTGTCACGCAATAGTTCCTGTTGTTGGTTGATCTCATAGGTCTTTTTCTGCACCAATTCTTCAAGCTCATCCTGGTATTGTTGAAGCGCGAGTTGATCTGTTTTGCGTTTGTTGATATCTCGAATCGTGCCGCGCAAAAACGCTGGGTGACCGGCCTCATCAAATGAAAACTCCCCCAGTGCCTCCACCCAACAGGTTTGACCATCCACCGGTCGAATGACAGGGTATTCCTTGTTGAACATGGCATGACAGGCGACGACTTGGGATGAATAGTCAAGCAATTCCTGTTGGAACTCTGGTGCAATCAGGCTGTTCCAGTTTGAAATGGTTTTCTCAAATGTGGCATCAATGCCAAAAATGTCATCCAGCACTGCCGAACCTTCCCATAGTCCCGTTTTGATATCGGTCACGTAGGTGCCAACCCGCCCAATGCGCTGGGCCTCGTTCATCGCCCACACATGGGTTTCCAGCATGTTCGCCGACTGGCGCAAATCGGTCAGCAGCCGCCTGATGCGTGTACGCATGGTCACGAAAGCCTGCGTCAGGTCTGAAATCTCGACGGTGCCAATGTGGGTCGGCAGCACGGGATCATCGTTGTCTTCGCCCATCACGCGGGCGGCCAGGGCCAAAGACTCCAAAGGACTTACGATGGAGCGGGTGATCCGGCTTGCTCCCCAGAGGGCCAGCAGCAGGCAGCACAGAGACAGGGAGACAATGATGCCTTGGGCCAAACGGACTTCTCCCATGGCATCTTTGAGAGGCATCTCGTCTTCGACGGTCCAGCGAATGGCCGACTGACCAGCCGGCCGGATACGAGCAAAAACCTGTAGCGTTTTCGGTCGATCTGGCGTGTCAAACAATGCGCCGGAAGTCTGCGCCAGAATCGCATCTGCATCATGCGGTCTTTGCATCATCCAGAGATCGGCTGCCATGGTTGCCGGCTTGACCAGCGCGACCCCCTTGTCATCCAGCACCCAGGAACTGACCTGATCGGGGCCTTTAGGATGATTGACAAGCTCATCAAACACGCGTGAGACATTGAGTTCCACCACCAGCACACCGCCAATCCCACCATTGCTGCGGCGCATGGACAAGGCGTAAGGGATCACCGAAACGTCAAGCCCGCTTGCGGCCTGCTTGCGCAGGCTCATGTCACCGACAAAAATGGACTGTCGCCCTGGAATGCTGACCAATTCGCCTGCGCCCGAAAACAAAGCTGCGCTCCGTACCGGGTCACGTTCAAGCCCGGGGACATCGGTGGCCACGCGAACTTGACCTTTGTTGTCGAGCCAGTAGGCACGTGCGTAAAGCCCTGCTGAACGGTCAATGAATGAACGCAGCACGGTAGAGACCTCTTGATCCAACGCACGGCGAGGCGCAGCGTTCAATTCAAGCATCTGTCGCAAACGTGGGTTCTGGCTCAGTTCGTACAGGTCTTCACGCGGCTGCGCCAGCAGCGCTTGCGCATTCGATGCCCGCACCTTGAGATCCAGTACGAGAGCCGTTTCTACCTTATGCACCAGGGCCTGCGTGGAAATGTTCAATGCGTACCACGCCACGATGCTGATCGGCAGAATCAGGGCCAGCACCATCACCAAAGAAAGGCGATTTTGAAGTCGCCCAAAAAAAGAGGTCCAGCCCATCACGGTTGCACGGGCGCTGCAAACAACTGTAGGGCACGCGTTTGTGCCAATGCAGTCGCGGCTTGGGGTGTCAGGTGGCCGCTGAGCATGTCATGAAAGACCGTTCCCAACATTTCAGCCAGGGCCGCCCACTGTGGCACGGCCGGGCGCATAGAGTCTGCCAGTGCATTGGCTTGGCTAAGACGGGCGACCACCGGAAATGCCGGATAGATACCAATCAGTTGTTTGTCGTTCAACAGCGACATGCGTGGCATGCCGCCATTACCGGCTTGCGCCAGAAGACGTTGTTGCGCAGGCTCGGACAGCCAAAATAGAAATTGCTCGGCATCGTCATGTCGTACACCCAGATTGCTGGGCACACCCAGGCTCCAGGTACCCAGCGGAGTTGCGGTTGCTTCACCTGTGGCATGTGGGGCCGGCCAATACGCCACCTTGCCAGCGACAACCGAGGACGGGTCTTGCTCGGCAAGATAGGAACGCGCCGCCCACTCGTAAGTCATGGCGCACGCACCTTTGGCAAACGCACGGGTACGCTGATCCCAGGCCATTGCCAAAACGTCCGGCGGCGACACCGCCAGCAGCGCCATGGCAAAACGCGCAGCAGCCAGAGCGCGCGGGGTATCCAGTGTGGGATGCCCGGCCGCATCCAGCAAGGGCTGGCCAAACGCGCCATAAAAATGCGCCATCTGCTGGCCCAGCGCCTGGCCACGCTGACCGTTCCAGCAAAGTCCGTACAGTCCCTCTTTAGGCCGCATCAGTGCCTTGGCCACTTTCAGCAAGTCATCGGTGGTGACAGGTGCCGAAAGTCCTGCCTGTGCAAGCAGATCCTTGCGCAACCACAGCAATTCGGGATGGGGCTGAATGGGCAACCCTAACTGATCAGGTCCGGCGTGGGATTGCTGCATGGCCAAAGGCAAAAAATCTTCCGCCTGCAAGGCCGGTGCCCGATCCATCCGCAAGGGGGCAAGCACCTTGGCTTTGGCAAATTCACCCATCCAGACCACATCGAAACTGATCACATCGTAGTCTGAACGGGAATCCCTGGCGTTTTGCAGGATCAAGCGGCGCACATCGTTATACCCGGCCACTTCAATCTGGATGCGTGCCCCGGATCGTTTGCCCAGCTCGCCACTGGCCAACTTGAGCGCATTGGCAAAAGGATCGCCCACCACAAGCAGATGAAAGGTCTTGCCGTTGAAGTCGCGCTGTGGAGGGGCCTGCGCTGGCGTTAACGACTCTTTTTTCAGGGCGTACACGCCGATGACCAGCATGAGAACCAGCGTGCAAGCCAAGATAACTTTTTGCTTGCCCCAAGCGTGGGTAGTGGGTATCAATTCTTTGAACATGACTGCGGTACTGTGATTGCCAACGCATTCACAGTGTTTTCAGGGGTTAGAGGTCAGGAAATCACAGCCTGGCAAGCCGACACCCAAGGATCCAACAAGTAATACCATGATGCATCCCACTTGCAGAGGCGAGATCGTGGAAATATAACTCACCACGCGCAGCGAGACAAACCGGTACAGCGTATGTTTGAGGGACGATCAGACACGGACACCCTGGTGAGATACCCGGGTAGCCCAGCTTTCTGGACAAGAAAATCACGCCGGTGCTTGCGCAACAACGCGGTTCGTGCCTAAACCTCCGCGTTAAAGGTCGCTGCACCCGGTTCAGTAGGAGCAGGCCGCGCAGCAGGCAGGACATCTGAAAACCCAAATTGGCGAAAGTCGGTTATTCGCATGGGGTAGAGCACCCCCGCCAGATGGTCGCACTCATGCTGCACCACGCGGGCGACAAAACCCTCGTCCAGACGGTCGATGGGGTCACCGCAGGGGTCAAAACCCGTGGTGCGGATCAAGGTAAATCGTGGCACCAGCCCGCGCAGACCGGGCAGGGACAAACAGCCCTCCCAGTCACTGTTTTGGGGAAGGTCCGACCGCGCCAGGACAGCAGACGATGCAGGCAAAGCGGACAAAGCAGGTCTTGGCGCTTGACCAGGCATGGCCAGAGGCGTGATGGTGGGGTTGATCAGCACGGTAACGGGTATCAGCGGGGCCGTGGGGTAGCGCGGACTGAGGTGGTCTGCGCCCACAATGACCACTTGCAAATGGACACCGATCTGCGGGGCCGCCAGCCCAATACCGTCCGTGGCACGCAGGGTGTCCAGCAGGTCGGCTATCAAACTGTAAAGTTCATCGGTATCAAACTGCGTGACGGGCAGCGCCTGCCGCAACAAGCGGGGGTCGCCCATTTTGAGAATTTCGCGAATGCTCATAAAGATGTCTGGCCCTGATGCCAATCAACCCTCCAGTGATTTATAAAAAGTATTTTCATCGGCACGGTTGTCAATAAAAATACCCGTGATTCGTCGCAAAGATGGGCCAAGCTCACCCCAAAAACCCCAGAGAAACCATATTGTCCAGTAGCTTGGCCTTGAGTACCTCCGAGGCCGATTTGCACACCTGTAGAGCTTCAGCGCCCGCGCTTCGGTCTTCGAGTGCGCTGCGAATCTGCCACCAGCCTGCGTCCCAGCTTTCAATTTTGAATTTGGGGGTACGCAATGTGTGCAGCTTTTCAAAATACAGTTGATAGACCGCAGTGCCTGTTTGAACCAATTGTTGCGCTTGTGCGGACAGTGAATGCGATACCAGCCAGGTCGCGACAAACCGGTCTTGTGCTGTGGGCAATTGGTTGGCAATATCTCTGTCGCCTATCGTCCATTGGCGCAAGGTGGACAGCAATACCGGGAAAAAATGGTTTTCAACTTGCCACGTTTTACCGTCATACACCACGTCACGAAGGGCAGCCGTGGCATTGCTGTTGGAATACAAACTCCACACCACACAATCGTGGATAAATTCAACAGGCAGGTCTGATACGGGCTGCAAAAAGGGGTCGCGGTCGTTATGCCATTCGGCTTTTGGCAGTCGCCTGACCGCATGGACGACCAATGATTTTTCAAAATTTTGGGCAGTAATGCTGTGCCCTCCGGCACTGCCATACGGCCCGGATAATATTGCCGTCATATTTTGATTTTGAAGGTCATTGCCCTTGCACATCAACGACCCCAAAAAACCATGACCAATCCGATCCCGCAGATCAGGCCCCTTGGCTTTCACCGTGATGGCCGATGACAAAGGGACAAACTTGGCTATGCCGGCAGGACGCGCCACCCATTTGGACAAAAAGAGATCACGGTGTGCCGATGCAATCCGCTTGATACCTGTTTTTTGAACCTGTGTATCAAAAACATCCACTGTGATATTTTGATTTTCGAGTGCTTGTTCCATTGAAAGATGCCACAACAAAAACCCGACAGGAAACTGCCCCGTGCGCGACGTACCTGAGAAATTGACCGAAGAAAATATAAAACCACGCTTGAATGCAAATCGAAATACGCTGTCACGCAGCTTTTGGTCGTTGGTGGCATTCATGTATTTAATTTTGGAAAAAAGACCCAAATAAGCCTTGCGACCTGCAAATTCATGCCGAATGCGGTACAAAAATTGGGAGAACAACTCGCGACTAACCTCGCCCAGATCATGCCGGTGCATTTGACGGCGCACCAGCGTGTTGGCAACATCAGCCTTGTTGGCCCCGCCCGCGCCTCCCTGCTGTGCTGTGGCAAAAGGCGGATTGATCAGAATAACCCAGTGCAGAACAGGGTTGGTAAGGTCTTGCCTCAGTGCATCAGGCAGTTTCCATGTACGGCCATCCTTGAAATCAAAACCTGGCTGAGGCTGACCAGTGTCATTGCCAAATAAATTGCCAATATCATCATTCAGATAATCGTATTGAAAAACAGTGGCCCCCGGAAATAGATGATGGCAATGCTCAACGTCTTCACAGTACAAGGTGGACAGATAAACAAACGGCCAAGCCTGAGCTGGCAGGTGGTATTCAAGATTGCCTGTGCCTGCGGCCATATCCCATACCCTGACATCTCCGCGATCCCACCAGCGCTGTCCCAGTTCACGCGCAATATACTCAAGACCTTTGCGGGCAAAAGGCAACGGGGTAAAAAACTCGCCATGTTTGCGCCGATCCACCACATCGGTCAGTCGGTCCATTTTTGCCAAAATGCCGCGTGTAATCTCGGGGTCAGTCACTTTGTCATAAAGATTCCAGAATCGGTGATAGTCATCGGCCAGAATGCGCTTGATACGCACCTCCTCGGGGCCAACCTGAAAATAAACCTTGCCTTCAGTGGCAATGACTTGCGTTCTGCCTTGCTGAATATCATTGACAAAATAGCGTGAAGATTTAAAACCATTGCGAACAGATTCACCAAAAATTTCGTTCCAGTAAGCAAAAACACCCTCAAAATTGTCTTCGGTGATCACTTTTTTATCACCAAAATTAAAAGTGGTCTGGGCATTAAAGAAACCATCAAACGCTCGCAGTGCCGCATCAGCCTGCTCCGCGCTGTCCATTGAAAAGGTACGCACCGCACGAATGGCGGGATGTGCCAAAACCGCCGCCACCAAGCGAGGGTCAGGGCTGGACGGTCTCAAGTCCCAATCAAACCGCCCTGTTTCATCACCAAAAATATCACGCCAGTCACCTACCTGACCCAGCACAACACTGGCGCGTTCAATCAGGGCAAAAGCCGCAGGAATCCCTTTTTTACCCACACCTCGCTTGAGTCTGCGCAAATAATAAAGCGTCTGGGCAATCACCGACGCTGCATGTTGAACATTCATCAGATCAACGCTGTACTTGAACTCAAAAATAACCTGTGGGGTATAAAGATCAATATCATCAGCCGTGTCATATTCCAGGTCAAGGCATTTTGTCCACGCTCCTTTGACATCCTCCTCGGTTGTGGCACGTTGCAATTTCTTTTGCAAATCTACCAGGCGCTTGCGATCATCTCTGGCAGTTGTTTTATCGTATGCAGGTGTCATTTTGAATCGCTATCCAATAAATTACATGCGTCATTTAGTAAGGGCAACTAGGCGTTCACGCACGTTATCAAAGCATAAGGTGCTATTGTTAGCGTAGCGCATTGTGCAGATAACTTATTATCGGTCAGTGAGCGCTCCCATGCACCTTCGTGGGAACGATTCTTGAATCTCATCAATCCCGTGTGACGCGGACGAGTTCCTCGCGGGATGTCACCCCCAACTGCACCAGACGCTCGCCGTCTTCACGCATCAGCACCATGCCGCCAGCCATCGCGGCGGTGCGGATGTCGGCCTCTGAGGTGCGGTTGTGAATCTGCGCACGAATGGCCTCATCGGTGACCAGCAACTCAAACACGCCGCTGCGACCGGCATAGCCCGTATGGCCGCAGTGTTCGCAGCCCACGGGGTGATGCTTGGACTGGCAATAAGAGCACAGCTTACGCACCAGGCGCTGGGCCAGCACCCCCAGCAGCGATGAACTGAGCAAAAATGGCTCAACCCCCATGTCAGTCAGGCGCGTCACAGCGCTGGCGGCATCGTTGGTGTGCAAAGTGGCCAGCACCAGATGGCCCGTCAGCGAGGCCTGAATGGCGATCTGCGCGGTCTCAAAGTCGCGGATTTCGCCGATCATGATCACATCGGGGTCCTGGCGCAGGATGGCGCGCAGGGCCTTGGCAAACGTCAAATCGATCTTGGCATTGACCTGGGTTTGGCCCACGCCAGCCAGCTCGTATTCGATCGGGTCTTCAACCGTCATGATGTTGTTGCGACCGGCATCCAGTCGGCTAAGGGCCGCATAGAGCGTGGTGGTTTTGCCAGAACCGGTGGGGCCGGTCACCAGCACAATGCCGTGGGGCTGCGCCACCAGGGCCTCAAACCGGCGCAAAGACTCGCCTTGCATACCCAGGGCTTCCAGACTGAGGCGGCCCTCGGACTTGTCCAGCAGACGCAAAACGGCGCGCTCACCATGGGCGCTGGGCAAAGTCGATACCCGCACATCGACCGCCCGCGTGCCGATCCGCAGAGATATTCGGCCATCCTGGGGCAAGCGACGCTCGGCAATGTCCAGCTCGGCCATGATTTTGAGGCGGGAGATCAGCGCCGCATGCAGGGCGCGATTGGGTTGCACCACCTCTCGCAGAGTGCCATCGACCCTGAAACGCACACTGGAATGGCGCTCATACGGTTCAATGTGAATGTCGCTGGCACCATCGCGAGCGGCCTGCGTCAGCAGGGCATTGAGCATCCTGATGATGGGCGCGTCGTCGCTGGTCTCAAGCAAGTCCTCGATGGCCGGCAGCTCCTGCATCATGCGCGACAGGTCGGTGTCGCTCTCAACCTCGCTGACCACGGCGGCAGCGCTGGATTCTCCCTGGGCGTAGGCCACGCTGATCCGCTGGATCAGGCCTGATGCTGTCTGCATCTGCACCTGGCTACTCGGGTATTTGCGCAACACCTCGCCCATCGCACTGGCGGCTGATAGCGGGTGAATGTGAAGCGTGAACGTGCAGGCATCCTCGGACACCAGCACCTGATGGGTACGGGCAAAGGCATAGGGCAAAGGGTATCGCATGGTGATTGGATGCGCCGGTGATGTCGGCTGATGACTGGAGAGGCCCCGTGCGGGCGATCAAGGGCTGTGGGTCAGGGCCGGCAATGTGGGCGCGGCATTGATTGGCAAAATGGCGCTGGGGGCGGGCTGGGCTTGTTCAAGACCCGATCGCATCTGTTCATACCGGTCCATCGACAAGCGGTCGGTGGACCTGGCATCGCGCACCACCATCGGGCGCAAAAACACCATCAGATTGGTTTTTTTGCGAGCGCGGGCCTCGCTTTTGAACAGATTTCCAAAAAAAGGCAGATCGCCCAGACCGGGTACTTTCTCCTGGCTGCCGCTGTAATCGTCTTGCAACAGGCCGCCCAACACCACCACAGCCCCGTCATCGACGACCACATTGGTCTCAATCGTGCGTTTATTGGTGGTGGGGCCGTTGGCAGACTCACTGGCCACGCTGGACACCTCTTGAAAGATCGACAGTCTGACGGTGCCGTTTTCGCTGATTTGGGGCTTGACCTTGAGCGTCAAACCTACATCTTTGCGCTCAATGGTCTGAAAAGGATTGACCGTACCGCTGGTGGTGGTGCCGGTGCTGGTGAACTGACCGGTTACAAAAGGCACGTTCTGTCCGATGGTGATCTTGGCCTCTTCGTTGTCCAGCGTCAATAAATTAGGGGTGGACAGCACATTGCCACTGCCTGTGGTTTCTAAAAAATTGGCCAAAAACCCCAACACATACACCCCGTTGGTCTGCTGCGCGGCTCCAAAGTTGGCCCCATGGCCTGGCACCACGGTGCCGGCAGCGGCACCGGTAGCCAGGTTGATGATGTTTTTGCCGGTTGCCCCAAAGTTGCTGCCCAACAGACCGATCACCCCGTCGCCGGCCTTGCCCAGCGCACCTTGCCACTGAATGCCAAATTCGGCGGCACGGTCGGTGCGCACCTCGGCGATCATGCTTTCGACAAACACCTGGGCACGCCTAGCATCCAGCCGGTCGATCACGGCGCGCAACTGCCGGTATTGGGGTTCAGAGGCGGTGATGATGAGCGCATTGGTGGGGACATCCGCCTGAATTTGCCCGCCGGTAGCAGTGGGTGCTGATTGCGCAGCGTTAGGCTGCGCGCTCACGGCGGCCCGTAGCGTGGTGGCCAGTTTGGTGGCATCGGCATTTTTAAGATAGACCACGTGGATATTGCCTGCATCGCCGTTGTCGCTGCCGTCTGGCTGATCCAGTTTGTCCACCAGCGAGATAACCAGTGCCAACTGTGCCGCATTGGCGGCGCGCAAGATCAAGGTATTGGAACGAGGCTCTGCGATGAGTGTGGTCTTAAAAGACAGGTCGCCCGCAGCCGGTGCAGGGGTGGCAGATTGGCCGATCAAGCGCAGCACCAGACTTGCCAAGTCTGTGGCAATGGCGTGTTTGACCTGCAACACCTGAACATCGGTGGCATTGGCCACGTCCATGACCGCGATGATGCGGGCCATGCGCCGCAGGTTATCGGCGTAGTCGGTGATCACCAAAGAGTTGTTGGTAGGGTTGGCGTTGATGGTGTTGTTGGGGCTGATCAACGGGCGCAGCAAGGGCACCAGGTTATTGGCGGACTCAAAGTTAAGTTTGTAGATCTGGGTGGCGATCTGGTTGCCGGACGGCAGACCATCGCCCGGGGCATCGCTGACGGTGACCGATTCGGTCTGTAGCTTGGCATCGGCCTCTGGCACTATCCTGTACAGACCGGCGGACTCGATCAAGGTAAAGCTTTGCAGGCGCAGGGCTGACACAAACTGCGCCATGGCTTCAGCCCGGCTGATGGGCCTGTCGGTCAGCAGCGTCATCGTGCCCTTGACGCGGGGGTCAACCACCACATTTTTGCCGGTAATGGTGGCCATGGTGCGGGCCACGGCCTCGATCTCGGCAGCCTGAAAGTTCAGCGTGACGGGGTCGCCCAGGGCTTTGACAGCGGGTACAACGGCGTGCGCTGTGGCCGATTTAACGCTGGGCTTAGCGACAGCGCGAACAGCATGCGGCACAGTTTGGGCCAACACTGCCAGTGGCAAAATGGCTGCAACGCCCGTCAATAGGGCGTAAGTAGCTATGTAAACAATAGCATTCAAGGTGTGTGTAGGGCGTGAAGAGGTCATGCTGGGTAATGTAATGGGACTTTCATCAAATTATCCCTGTCAAGAGTCCCTGGGACTGGAGGGGGGCTTGCTCACCCCGCTGCCTCAATCGACGTGCTTGGCTTTGCGGCACATCAGGCATGTGCGTGCTGTTGCGTCCAGACGGGCCGCTAGGGTGACGCTTGGTGTTGTCGCTCACAAGAAACAAAACTCACTGTCCCAGATTTTCAGGCTCCTGCTGCCACTGGTGTAAGCACAAAGCCCAGTGTTGTGGCCCGACGTTTGAGTGCAGCCACACTGCGTGCAAGCTGCTGTTCTTCGTAGTGCTCACAAGAA